>JBEEMN010000195.1:0-6116 GCA_041192625.1 Armatimonadota bacterium | reverse complement strand
ACGTCTACGCCATAATTTTGTGGCCATTCGGACTTTGGTGAACACGATCACCAGATATGTTGTTCACCTGCGCATCGGGCAACAAAAAAGCCCCCCAGATTCCCCCGGGAGGCTTTTCCTATCTGTTGCCTTAGTTCCTACGAAACCGTAGACAGCCATGTCTCCGCCATAATTTTGTGGCCATTCGGGCTTGGGTGAACACGATCACCCGCAATGTCCTTGACCGTTGCACCCTGCAACATATGGTAGTTATACATCGCCTGTGTGTCGACCAAATACGCACCAAATTCGCCCGCCAGCTCAGTCACGATCTGCCGATACTCATCCATACGCGCGCGCATCGGTTCCGCCTCATTCGCCTCAACCAAAAATGGGGTCATCAGAACCAGACCACCCTTGAGGTTAGGACGAACACGTGTCAAGAGCGCACGATACGTGGCCTTGTAATCTGCTGGCAATACGCCAACGCCACGCTTGTCAAACTGACGCCAAACATCGTTGGTGCCAATCATGACCGAGAGCCAATCAGGCTTGAGGTTGATGACATCGTTGTCCCAGCGGGCAGCCAGGTCGCGAACGGTGTGACCCGAGATGCCTGTGTTCAAAACAACGTTGTCCTTGAGACGCTCCTGTGCAATCGCAACATAGCCACTGCCAAGACCAGCACCCTTACCAACGGGACGTGCACGCCCACAGTCCGTAATCGAATCACCGGTGAAGAGCACGATGGCTCCCTTTGCAATCTTCATGAATTTTCTCCCAAACGCTACGCACGCTTGACTTCGCGCAGCGTCAACCGACTGATTATCGTACCAATCGCCAACAATGTGCCAGAAACGTAGAAAACCACCTGGCTTCCACCGCTAAGGCCATGCAATAGGCTCGCGCCACCCGCACCCAGAAACGCACCAATGCCCTGCACGAGTCTAACAGAACCAATCAAACCCCCGCGCTCGTGATCATCCGCCAAGTCTGACAAATACGCCATGTACGCAGGAAAGGCCATCACAAAACCGATACCCAGCAGTGAACCAAGCGCCACCACCAACAGCTGACTCTGAACAACGAAAATCAACCATAAACTGGCTGTACAAAGCAACATCCCGAGCTGGATACTTGTCGTCTTACCCCAGCGGTCTGTGAGATGACCAATCGGGATGCTCACCGCACCAATACACATCGCTGGAATCAGCAACACCTTGCCAAATGTCGACTCGGACAAACCAAATCGATTGATGAAGTACGTCTTGACATACGGACCAATCAAACCCACCGCGAGGAAGATCACAAAGCCTAGAAGCATCACCATCGGGATCCGCTTCCACGTGCGCTTCAGTGCATCAATCGAAAATGCACTTCCTGCTTCTTGCCCAGCGGGACGCTTATGGGTATCCGCCTTGCCCGGCGCAACCAGATATCCAAACACCGCAGCGAGGAGAAAACATCCACCTGCAAGATAAAAACTTGGATTGTAGTGCTCAGGCTGTGCAAGCGTGAACTTGGCGCCAAACTTGTCGTTTACAAGCCCTGCGCAATACGGACCAATCGCAATACCCGCAAGGTACGTGGTGTTTAGCACCGTCATCGCACGCGCCTGACGCTCCGGAGCGCACCGGTCACCGATGCTCGCAAACACACTCGGCCAGAGCATCGATGCGCCAACTCCATCCAATGCCCGCATCACCAGCAAAAGCGGTATCGCGACTCCATTACCGACATCCTTGAGTGGAATAAATGCCGTTCCAAGGCTCGTGAAAACTGACAGCATCGCGCCAAGAAACATCATCCTGCGGCGACCCACACGGTCCGCCAAAGCGCCCATCGGAGAATTGCCTACCGCTTCCGCTGTGTAGAAAATCGCCATCGCAATTCCCGGGAGGCTCGCAAGGCCCAAAGCGATGAAATATTGACAATCACAAAGCCCAGCTCCGCAAGACCTGCGACAGCCGAGAGGACAATCAGAAAGAGCCACTCGGGCACAGCTAGCTTTGACACAGGGAGAGTATACAACTGTCACTCTTACCGGGGTTCCCGATAGCAAATTCACATTGGACCGGTGAGGTACACTTTTGACGCTATGGCAGAACATATTGGAATTGACCTCGGAACTACGCACTCCCTCGTTGCAGCCACCATCAATGGGGTTCCAACCGTCCTTCCGGATCCCGAAACCGGCGATGCGCTTCTCCCAAGCATCGTTCACTTCGCCGCTGATGACTCCATCCTCGTCGGAGCTGCTGCAGAAGCTCTCCTCATCACCGATCCGCTGACCACCATTTATTCCGCCAAACGCCTGATGGGCCGCGGGGCCGGCGATAGCGAAATGGCATCCGATGGCCTTGCCTACGCAATCACCGCCGATTGTCAAATCCTCCTCCCAAATGGCACACGCGTCTCGGCACCCGCCGTCGCATCCCATATCATCCAAACGCTCGCCGCACGCGCCGCCGCCGCACTCGGCACAACCGACATCAAAGCAGTGATCACGGTGCCTGCATACTTCAATGATGCACAGCGCCAGGCGACACGCGATGCCGCAGCACTCGCCGGCCTCGCCGTCGACCGCATCATCAATGAACCCACCGCCGCAAGCCTCTCCGTCGGCCTGCATCGCCTGAACACCGCCACCATCGCCGTCTACGACCTAGGGGGCGGCACCTTCGATGTCTCTATCCTCAAGCTCGAGGATGGTGTCTTTGAAGTCCTTTCGACCGGCGGCGATACCCGCCTCGGAGGGGATGACTTTGACCAGGCGATCGCAACCTGGCTTCAAGGGTTTGGCTTGCAAATGCCACCGGCTGAGCTCCGCGTTTCCGCCGAGGCCGGCAAGGTCGCGCTGTCAAAGCATCTCAGCACCGATGTCCTTGGAGTCGTCCTTACTCGCCCCGTGTTCGAAAAGATGATTGGGGAAACCGTCGAGCGGACCATCACGCTCACCGCTGCTGCCCTCGCGGATGCCGGTTTAACTACCTCTGGAATTGATGCCGTGGTCCTCGTAGGTGGAAGCACACGCGTCCCGCTCGTGCGCAGCCGCGTGGAAGCGTATTTCGGTAAACCTGCTCTCACGGATGTCGACCCTGATCAAGTCGTCGCCCTCGGTGCCGCAATCCAAGCGGACATTCTGGCAGGCAACCGGACGGACACCCTGCTCCTCGATGTCACACCGCTCTCTCTTGGTATCGAAACCATCGGAGGGGCAACCGAAAAACTCATCTACCGCAACACCCGCATCCCAACCCAGGCCGTCGAGCACTTCACGACCAGCAAGGATGGCCAGACGAAAGTCCTCATCCATGTTGTGCAGGGCGAACGCGAAATGGCCGCGGACAACCGCTCCCTTGCCCGCATTGAGCTGGAAGGTATTCCCGCGCTTCCGGCAGGCGTTCCAAAAGTCAATGTGACATTCCGCATTGATGCGAACGGCATTCTCCGCGTGGATGCCAACGAAGAGCGCAGCGGCACCAAGGCTGTTGTGCGCGTGAAGCCAACGTATGGCATCGAGCAATCAGATGTCCGTGCAGCGGTCAGGGCATCGTTTGTGCACGCAGACGAAGATGTCGCCGCGCGTACACGGGCAGACATGGTAAACGAAGCGACCAGCGCACTCATCGGGCTTTCAAAGCTCTTTGTGACGCATCGTGAACGCCTTGAACAAAGTACCATCGATGCGATTTCAGCCGCACGTGTTGTCCTCGAGGATGCCATCGCAAATGCGCCAGACCATACGACAATCCGTGAAGCCTGGGATGCGCTTGAAGATGTCGCAAGGCCGCTCGCAGAGCTGGCGATGAGCGATATCGCGACAAATCTCGTGAGCGGAAAGACGCTCACGGATGCCCTCGCATTCCTCGAAGAGCGCTCCCGGGAGCGTAAGGGGCTGGACACAACCGGCGCATGATGCGTCTTCAGATGGTCACGGCCAAACCTATCATTTGGCTTTTCGGGGATGAAGCAGCAAACGACTTACGCGATTCGCTGAATGCTGTGGATGGTGTTGACATCGATATTCGTTGTTACGCCTACACCGGAGCGACGCTTGAGAGTGTGATGGATGCGCAGCTCTTAATGGCAATCGGGAGCGGGACGCTGCCAAGTGCGATGATTGTTGCTGCGGGCGCATACGATGCGCTTCTCATCGCGATGGGCGGCGGGGATACGGACATCGCTGCTGCGCAATTTGAGACGCGCGTCAAACGGCTCAAAACCGCGCTTCGGCTCCGTGCAATGGAAAACATCCCGTTACTCATACATTCCTCGCTTGCTAGCGAAACACTTTGCACTAGACTGGGAATACCTTTGGATTGGGCGGAACAGGTCCGTACGAGTGAGTGCGATGAACCTGCTGCGACCGGGATTCTCGAAACGCTGCTAATAGGTTTGGGTTGTGGAAAGGATGCTGCTCATGAACCGTCGTGATGCTTTGTTAGGACTTGCTGGTGTTGCGCTCGTTCCATCCATGGCGATGGCGAGTGAAACCGATTTTCGAATCATCGAGACCGCAACGGGCAAGGAAGTCCGCTGGAAGGCGATGCTGGATTCCGCGGCCAAATCGGATGCCGTCTTTGTGGGCGAGCAACACGATGACCCCGAGACGCACCGCATTGAGCTCGCAATCTTGGAAGATCTCCATGCACGCGCCGGGCGTCGCTTGATTTTATCCATGGAGATGTTTGAGCGGGATCAGCAAGTCGTTCTCGACCAACACCTCGCAGGCGTCCTTACCGAAGAAGAGCTCGCAAAGAAGACCAAGCTTTGGGGTAACTACACCACCGACTATGCCCCGATGGTCCGCTTTGCAGCCAAAAATATGGTCCCGGTGGTCGCAGCAAACTGCCCGAACTCGATCATCCGTAAGGTGGGACAGGGCGGCATTGATGCCCTGGCTAAGCTCCCTGAATCCGAGCGCCGCTTTGCTGCAAAGACCGTGATTGCTCCCGCTGCGGATGCCTATGCGGACAAGTTTACGGAAACGATGTCTGGGATGGGTGGTAGCCATGGGCCTGCGATGGACCCTTCCATGCTCCGTCGTATCTATGAGGCGCAATGCACCCGGGATGACACCATGGCGGAGTCGATCCACCGCGCGATGACAACCGGTAGCGTCGTGCTCCACATTAATGGCGGTTTTCACTCTGAGAGTGGTCTTGGAACCGTCGCACGTCTGCAATGGCGACGCCCGCTTGGTCATCGCTCAACAGTGATTCAAGTCGTGCCTGTCAAGGGATCTCTCAAATCCGCGGTTCTTCCAAAGGGCCAAGCCACAGGAACGTATTTGGTGTTCGTGGCTGACAAACGCAAACCATCGGATGGCTAACATCGGATGCTGAAGACTCTGCTCTGTATCCACGGCTGGCCGATGACATCCGCGACGTTTTCAAGCCTCGCAGATGCGCTTACTGACATCAATGTTGTGGCGCCAGACCTCCCCGGGTTTGGAGACACACCGGATGACGGCTTCGAACATTCTCTCAATGCCTTCGCAGACTATGTGAGTGCTATCGCAGAGGGCATCCCCGGTGAAGTGCACCTATTGGGGTTGTCCATGGGTGGAAAGATCGCCATGCAGCTAGCGGCGCGGCAACCGATGTGGCTGCGTAGCCTGATTCTCCTTGCGCCAAGCTACCCAGATGCGACCATCGTTCCTGCGGAGGCGCTTACATTACAGCTAGCCGCATTTGCCGATGCCGATGCGTTGACTGCGCTCGTCAGCGGATGGGCAAGTGACACGGCTCCTCTGGTTGCATGGGCGAAGCTTGCGAGTCGTGATGCCTACGCATGGTGGTTATCTGATGGCCGCCCGGCAGACATCGCAAATGGTATTGGAGACATCAGCGTTCCTACATTGGTCCTGCATGGCGAGAATGATCCGTTGCGAACCCCCGATGCGCTTCGGGAGCGGCTCGTCGACCAAATTGCTGGTTCTGAAATGCGCGTTATTGAAGGTGCATCGCATTGTATTCAAATGGACCAGCCACACGAAACGGCATTGGTGATCCGGGAATGGTTGGGCAGTCAGAGTGGCTAAAGGCTTTCTCCGCCACGCGCCGGGCGGTCCAGAGGCGATAAACAGCGCATCGTTTGATGATGACATCGCGGATACGTCGCGCACCTATGTC
>JBEEMN010000194.1:0-4222 GCA_041192625.1 Armatimonadota bacterium | reverse complement strand
CGTGTATATGTCAGCAACAAGCGGTGGGGATGCAGGCCTTGGCCAGGTGTGGCGCTATATTCCATCGGAGACGGGAGGCACGCTTGTATTGCTCTTCGAATCCCGGGACAAAAAGGTGCTGTGGTCGCCGGATAATCTGACGGTCAGCCGCCGTGGCGGAATCGCTGTATGTGAGGACACTTACGGTGGAAATTGCCACATTCGAGGTCTAACCCCAGATGGCCGGATTTTCGACTTTGCAAAGAACATTTATCCTGGGCAGGAAGAGTCGGAGTTTGCGGGGGTGTGCTACTCACCTGATGGCCAAACGATGTTTGTGAATCTTCAGCTTCCCGGCGTGACCTGTGCCATCTGGGGCCCCTGGGAGCGCGGTGTGCTCTAGGGTTCCACGAGGGAATAAGTTAGAAATGCCCCCGGTTCCAAACTTAATATAGACGGAATGCGGGGGCTTTCGCTTTTCGTTTTCCAGGATTGCTGACTTATTGCGAGCGATGCTCCGCTCCGTGACTTGCGCTCTCAGGGGCCTGTATGAACGCGGTGCACAAACCGCCCCGGATGTCGCCTTCGGTATTTGAGGTTCAGGATCGATCGACATGCCATAGAATCGGAACTATGGACAATGTCGTCTCACTCCCATACGGTAATAAACCAAAGCCCGTCCCATTTCCGCACTTCCCAAGCACCCTCCACGCAGTGATCTGGCGAAACTGGGACATCGTTGAGCATAAACGCCTCGCGATTACCCTCCGGATGCCATTGCGCGAAGTCCTGGCCATCGGGACATCCATGGGCCTCCCCGCGCCGCAACGCCTCACAAACCTGCAACGCAAACGCATCGCCCTCACCATCATCCGACGCAACTGGCACCTTCTCCCATACGACCAGCTCCTCAAAATCCTGGACTGGACTCCCGCCGAGCTTGAATACACCCTTCGCGAAGATGACTTTCTCTACGTCAAGCTCGGTAACCATAAACCTGACTGTCCTCCTGTCCTTTACCGACCGCAAACACAGTCTGACATCGATGCCTGCGCTCGCATCCAGGCCGCCGTAAACGCTGCGTTCCCCGATGGCCTCCCGGAACAGCCGCAGCCACTTTTCCAATTCATCGATGACCTCTCACACCTCCCAGCAGCCACGTCGCCTAGAAAGGCATCCACACTCTCGCCACGCTACTGCTACTCCTACTTCGCCCTCTACGGGGACCCACTCCTGACACCCGAGCTCGACCCATATCCAAATGGCTACATCGCCGAGCTGTCCCGCACTGGCGTGGATGGCGTCTGGCTTCAGGCAGTCCTGCAAAAACTGGCGCCCTTTCCCTTCGAACCCGCCCGGGCTGACAAACACGAAGAACGCCTCAAAAGTCTCAACACTCTAACCAAACGCCTCGCAAAACAAGGCATCAAGCTTTGGCTCTACCTTAATGAACCCCGTTCGATGCCAAAAGCCTTCTTCGACAAACATCCCGAGCTCAAAGGTGTTACCGAAGGCGATTGGACAACGCTCTGCACATCCACACCCGAGGTGCGCGCTTGGCTTACATCCGCCATCAGCACTATTTGTAAAGCCGCACCTGACCTCGGTGGGTTCTTCACCATTTCAGGCTCGGAAAACCTGACCCACTGCTGGTCACATGGTCAGGGGGCTGCGTGTCCGCGCTGCGCAAAACTCGGGATGCCCACAGTTGTAGCCGACCTGCACAAAGCCATCCAGGAAGGGATCAACTCTGCTGGTGGCCAGCAGCGCCTAATCGCCTGGGACTGGGGCTGGCCGGATGCGGGCGTCAAACAAACCATCGAAAACCTCCCCAAGGAAATCGCCGTGATGTCGGTTTCCGAGTGGGACACTCCCATCAACCGAGGCGGCATCCCCAGCACGATTGGGGAATACAGCGTCACCATCACCAAACCCGGGCCACGCGCAACCCGTCACTGGAGCTACGCAACCGCATCCGGGCACAAAAGCATCGCCAAAATGCAGGCAGCCACCAGCTGGGAAATGTCCGCTGTTCCCTACATCCCCTGCGTCCGCCTTGCGGCCGAACATGCTGCCGCCGTCAAGAATGCGGGCGTCTCCGGGATGATGCTAGGCTGGACACTTGGCGGCTATCCAAGCCCGAATCTTGCCGTCATCGCCGAGATTGGAGCTGGCGCCACTCCGCGCGCCGCGATGGCAACGGTTGCCGAGCGGCGTAACGGTCGCACGCATAGAGATGCGACATTGAAGCTCTGGGATGCGGTTTCGGATGCGATGCAGGAGTTCCCATTTCACATCACGACCGTCTATCAGGCACCTTTCCAGCAGAGTGTTTCCAACCCGCTTTGGGTCGAACCGACGAGCTACCGGTCAACGATGGTCGGTTTTGGCTACGATGACATCGATGGCTGGAGAGCCGTTTATCCACCACAAATCTTTGCGGATCAGCTGACCAAGGTCGCGGATGGCATCTTTGCAGCCGTCGCGCAAACGCGTACCGCCACAGACATCAGTAAAGGACTTGCGCAGGATGCCCGCTATGCGGAAGCGGTTGCGCTGGCATACAGCTCCGTTGCGGATCAAATGCGGTTCTACATGCTCCGCTCGGCTGGAAAGCTTAAATCCCGTGCGGCAAGCCAAATTCTGGAGCGGGAGCGCACGCGGGCGGTTCGAATGCTGGAGCTTCAGGCAACAGATGCGTGTATCGGATTTGAAGCATCCAATCAGTATTACTTCCTGCGAACAGACCTGCTGGAGAAAGTCATCAATATTGCCGATGTCAGTGCACGAACCCAGTGACTACCCGCGTGTTTTCCCGCGCTGAAGCGTGAGCGCTAGCCCACGGTTTGCGGTGGTATTCGTGAGGATGTCCTGCGCATTGTAAGCAACGACAAACCGGCAGTTTCCGGTGGAAAGTGTCGCTTCGAGGTCATCCGCCCAGCGTTCTGGCGACGATGCAAACGACATCCACTCCGCGCAGCACCAGCGGGCATCCTTGCGTTTTCCGATTGCCTTGATCATGTCTCCAGCATCAGCAGGGCGGGTATTGTAGATGCTCCAGCCAGGCGCTGCTCCGCGTACACACGCCACGGCGTGCCCGATGTGCTGGTCAAACGGCGCAAACTGGCCTCCGGCATGCGTAAAGAGCTGGGCTTCGGGAACACCGCAGCGCCTCGCCGTAGCGACCATCCACTGGATGTAATCGTGCACAATCCACTCGATATCAGTCTTCTGAAGGTGACTCGGTAACTTCTTACCAGCAGCATGCAGTGCAGCCCACCCGAGTGGCGCAAGACCTCCAAAGAGTCCTTTGCTGTGCTCCAGTCCACCTTGCGGGTCGGTATTAATTGGCATTTCCCACCCGCGGTTCGCCCCTGGATAGACATAGGCATTCACGCCCAGAGAAGCTTCCCAGCCAAGCTTGATGCCAGGTGTCTCGACATCTAAACCGTACGGCTTGCTTGCCAACCACTCTGACCAAGGCTTTAGAATCGTGCAAAATGCAATATCACCCGCACTGCGAAATGCCTTTGACCGCAGATTAGGAGGCGGCGCGACACGTATTTGTGAGCCCCAGTTCCGCCAGGCAATGCTAGTCGCGAATTGCCTATCTGGCCCCGTCCACTCCACATTATCCCGATTGGCAGGCGCATATCCGGGACGTTTTGGATCAAACCAGTTCCAGAGGTCGCTGCGGTAGTCCCACCAGTTCTGGACATCAAATGCGGGGATGATATGGATGCCACTTTGTTGTGCCGCATCTCGTAGCGCGGCCGAGGCTTCAGCGATTTTTGGTAATGGACCATTTAGGAGCGAAAATGCAAACGAAAGCCCGAGTGTCTCCCGGGTACCGCCAAGCCTGCGAACCCAGCCTTCGAGATAAGCAGGCGTGAATTGACTTAGAGAATGCTGGTCAAAGTCCTGCCCAGGGGCGATGTTGGCGTAAAAGCGCGGTGGGGGATGCGCCACGCTATTTCGACCGTAGCGCTCTTGCGATCCCGGCGGCTATCTGGGATGCCAATAGCTGGTTGCCCTTGCTATTTGGGTGGACGCCATCGTAGGTCAGGATGTCCTGTGCTTTGCTTGCCAATGTCCCATCTGGGCGAAGAGCGGTGTTTGTATTCATCCACCAGGCCTGTGCCGCCGCGCGGACATCCACGAGGGTGGAGTGTGACTTCGCTGCCACATCCCGGATAATGGCGCAGTACGCATCGATTTTGGCATCATCGGGGTTCGCACCACC
>JBEEMN010000193.1:0-4253 GCA_041192625.1 Armatimonadota bacterium | reverse complement strand
CGACGAATCAAATGCGGCATCCGGAGACCAGCCACAAAGGCGACCCATCCGAACAGACCAACATTCAGCCAGTATTCCGACACAACTGCGTCGTCCGCGCATCATAACAAACTATCATCCGAGCGCTGTGCCAAGTTCTCAAAACGCGCAAACTTTGGAATGAATGCCAGTTTCACTGTACCTGTCGGGCCATTACGTTGTTTCGCAATAATGAACTCAGCTTCTTCCGCATCGTTGTAGGCATTATCCGATGCCTTTGCGGCATCCTTTTGGTCATCATCTTCGACGGTGACGGCCTCTTTACGAGCGTAGTAGGCTGGACGGTAGATAAAGCCAACAATGTCTGCTTCGGCCTCGATTGCACCAGACTCTCGGAGGTCAGAAAGCATTGGACGTTTGTCTTCACGCTGTTCAACACGACGCGAAAGCTGCGAGAGCGCGATGACCGGACAGTCCATTTCTCTTGCAAGGTTTTTGAGACCACGCGCAATTTCGGTGATTTCATAGTTGCGGCTTTCCGCATCTTTGGATGAACCACGCATCAGCTGCAGGTAGTCCACAATAACCAGATCTAGGCCATGCTCCGCTTTTAGACGACGGCATTTTGAGCGCATCTCGAGGGCCGACATATCGGTCGTGTCATCAATGAACAGACTACACTTCCAAAGTCTGTCCACCGCTTCGGCAAGGCGCGTCCAGTCATCAGCATGCAGGTGTCCGGTTCTAAGCCGGTGTGCATCCACACGTGCCTCGGAACACATCATTCTCTGCGTAAGCGATTCCTTGCTCATTTCAAGGGAGAACACAGCAACCGTTTTGCCAAGGAGCGCGGCATTTTGTCCCATTGTGAGCGTTAGCGCGGTCTTACCCATCGATGGTCTGGCGGCAACGATGATGAGGTCACCCTTTTGCAGCCCGGATGTCATGTAGTTGAGATCGATGAAACCCGTGTCGACGCCGGTCGTTACATCCTTTTCGGAATAGAGATGTTCGATTTTGTCGAAAGTCTCTGACAGGAGCGGCTTGAGGGGAGTAAAGCCTCCCTGCCGTCTGCGCTGCCCGACATCCAGCATGAGTTTTTCAGCCTGATCAACCAGAACATCCACGTTGTCGGGATCCTGATAGGCAAGTCCGGCAATCTGTGAGCTGGTTTCAATGAGCTTCCGCAGGATTGCCTTTTGCTGAACGATCCGGGCGTAGTAGGTGACATTAGATGTCGTCGGGACGAACTCACCCAGCTGCATCATGTAGGCAAGTCCACCTACGAGTTCAAGGTGATTTCGCCGCTGCAGCTCTTCCGACAGCGTAACGATGTCTACCGGCTCACCCTTTTCAGATATTGCAAGCATCGCCTCGTATATCCGCGCGTGTGCTTCGCGATAAAAGTCATCCCGAAGCAACAGCTCACTGGCACGCTCAATCGCAGCGCGTTCGCCGAGCAGCATCGCGCCTAGAACAGCCATTTCGGCTTCGATATTTTGGGGTGGTATTCGTTCCAGCATCTGTTAGAAATCACAAACCCCCGGAGGCATCTCAGCCCACGGGGGTTTGCAGAGGTAATGTCCCCGATTAGGCCTTGTTTACAGAGACCGTGAGCTCAACGGTGATGTCACGGTGCAGCTTTACAGGCACAGTGAATGTTCCAACAGCCTTGATTGGGTCATGAAGGTTGACCTTACGCTTGTCAACCACAACACCAAGTGATGTGTGGATTGCTGCAGCGATGTCAGCCGCTGTGATCGAACCGAAGAGGCGATCTCCACTGCCAGCCTTGGCAGTGATTTCCAGAGTTTTGCCTTCGATGGCAACCTGTGCTGCCTGAGCAGATGCTAACAGGTTTACAGCCTTGCGATCTTCAGCAGCAAGCTTGATTTCGAGCTGACGAAGAGCACCACCAGCAGCTTCGACTGCCAGCCCACGTGGGAACAGGTAGTTGCGCGCATAGCCATCTGAAACCGCGACGACCTCGTCCTCGCGTCCAACCTTTGCAATATCCTTATTCAGAATTACTTTCATCTCGTTACCTCTTCCACTGAATGCCAATGACGGGTCCACCAGCACGACCTATCCCGTCGTAGCCAGCAAACAATGCTGTACCTGCATTCAGACGTTTCCGCAATCGGGCATCGGCCGTAATCGCAACCGGATTCCAGACATCCAAGCGGAAGTCATACCCACGAAGCGACTGGTCAAGCCCCACACCCAGTTTCCCAGCAAACAGCCCGTACCTAAGCACACTGCTGTCACTACGAATAATGCCCTGTTGAATATCCACCCGATTGCCTTCTGTTGCATCGAATAAACCGAGGCGAAGGTAGCTGTCTGGAGTGAATCCAGGCACAACCGCGTGGACATCCTGTCGAAGGCGCCCGGACTTTGTACCGTATCGCGCATCGAAGGTCAAGCCGGGTTCGGCAATCTCAGGGATGTTGATGCCAGGTTTTGCAGATCCTCCGCGCCGCTCGCCCGGTAATCGGATGGATTCAGCTCGTTTGGTGATGTCTTTTACGGACGCGCTGGTGTCTTTCACATTTGCAATCGTTGTGCGGATGTCATTACCAAGAACGGGATCGTTCACCAGTTTTTCGAGGCCTGCAACGGTCTCATCCAGCTTTTGCGTGATCTTGACGGTGTTTGCAGTGATGGCTTCCATATTCGCAACAGAGCCCTTTAGTCCAGCCGTCATCGTAGGATCAGTCAGCGTCAGGCGAAGGTCATCCACAAGCTTCGAAATGGTGCGCACCGTCTCATTTGTTGCCGCAACAGAATCCTTGATGGCTATACGGTTATCCGACACGGTTCCCTTGAGTTCTTGTGTAAGTCCGACCGCTTCATCGGCGACTTTCTTTCCGCTTTGCGCTGCGCTACGAACATCGCCAAGGAGACCATTCGTCTGCTTGGTTAGCTGTGTCAACTGGGCTTCAATTTTTGGGACAAGACTTGCCGTGGATGCGCTAAGTTCTGCGGCATTTTCCATGATGCGCTCGGCTTGCTTGAGCGCGCCTGGAAGCTGCTCAGATGCGAGACGCAGATTGTGAACCGTGACGCGGATGTCTTCCTGCAGCTGTTTATCGCTCATCACATTGTCAACTTTCGTCAGAACCGAATCTGCTGTGTTGACAATCCCTTCCATGCCCCGTGTGTCACGTCCCGTCATCACGGAATTTTCACTAATTGGCGCCGTAGAAGTCCCCATCGTGACCTGTACGTACGGCGGCGACCCAATCAGCGGCGTCACGATTTCGAATTGTGTATCGGCCACCAGTGGATACTTGTTCTCGACGCGAAGCGTCAACCTGGCTTTGTTTGCTACGAGCTCGATGTTGTTCACAGAGCCAATATGGATTCCGGCGAGGCGTACTGCAGAGCCGACCACAAGGCCCTTAGCATCTAAGAAGTCGACTTTTACATCGGTCGTGGATGCTGCAGACAGATTGCCTCGGAGGGTTGTGATGGCGTAGGTGACCCCGGCAACGGATGCCAATACTGTCAGCCCTACCAACAAGCTCCTCTGACTGTCACGCATCGCTGCGACTACCTCCTGAATGCATCCGGGTTTGAATCGGTCCCGTCACATCCCCAACCGTAAACTGTCTCACCACCGGGTCACTTGAATCCCGGAATGCATCCCGGGAACCATCAAAATGAACCTTTCCACCGTATAACATAACGACACGGTCTGCAATGCGCATCACAGATGCCATATCGTGTGTGACCACAATGCTTGTGACATTACGTCTTTCACGGGTTTCAACAATGAGGTGGTCGATGGCTGCGGCTGTGACAGGATCGAGCCCAGATGTTGGTTCGTCGTAGAGGATGACATCCGGTTCGGTGGCCAGCGCGCGTGCAAGGCCAACCCGCCGGCGCATCCCCCCTGACAGCTCGGATGGCATCCGCCTCTCAATCCCAACCAGTCCAACATCGAAGAGCAGCTCCGTTACCCGACGTGCAATAGCCACGCGGCTTAGACCTGCGTAACGGCTACGGAGCGGCCCTTTTCTGATTCCAAAGACCACATTTTCAAACACCGACATGCTGTCAAATAGCGCGGCGTATTGAAAGACAAAGCCCATTCGCGCACGAATTGCATGCCTTTGTGACTCTTTGAGCGCTGTGATGTTGATGTCGTCGATGTAGACATCCCCATATGTAGGCTCAACCAACGCCGACATGCACTTGAGGAGGGTTGACTTCCCGCACCCAGACAGACCGACGACGCAGACCAGCTCTCCGGGATTTATTGTGAGGTT
>JBEEMN010000192.1:0-4256 GCA_041192625.1 Armatimonadota bacterium | reverse complement strand
CCCGGTGGACAAACCTCCGGGTGGTTACATTCTTCGAGACGACGACGCTTAACGCGCGGTGCGAATCTTATCGAGAAGCTTCTTTGTGGCCTTGATGCCATCCGGCTCGCTGAGCTTGCTTCCTTCGTACTCGATACCGACGAAGCCGGTGTAGCCCGCATCGCCAACAATCTTCATCATCCGATAGTAGTCTGTGTGGGTCTCATCACCCTTGTCATCAAAGTCGTGGCTCTTCGCGCTTACGCCCTTTGCAAAGGCCATCATTTCCGTGACGCCAACATAGCGATCGTATTCCTGGTTGTTACCAAGGCGGAAGTTGCCAAAGTCTGGAAGCGTACCGCAGCGCTTGTTGCCAACCTTCTTCATCACTTCAGTCAGCCACTTGCCGTTCGAGGACAGGCCACCATGGTTCTCAACGATGATGTTGATCTTCATCTTTGAACCGTACTCGGTCAGGCGCGCAAGGCCATCGGCTGCGAGGTCGCGCTGTTGCTCCCACGTTCCGGTGCTGTAAGCATTGACCCGGATCGAATGGCATCCGAGGAACTTTGCAGCATCCACCCACTTGTAGTGGTTCTCAACGGCTTGCTTGCGCTTGGCTTCATCCGGGTTTCCGAGTTCGCCTTCGCCATCACACATGATGAGGACATTGGTCAGACCGTAATCAGATGAGCGCTTCTTAAGCTCCTTCAGATAGGTCTGGTCAGCTGCTTTGTCTTTCCAGAACTGGTTGACATACTCAAGGCCGTCGCAACCATAGTCTTCGCGCGCAACGCGGGCAAAGTCGAGGTTGTCCATCTTCTTTTCGAAGAGGGCTTTGTGAAGTGACCATTCGGCCAGGGAAATCTTGAACTTTTGGGCAGGTGCTGCCATCAGCTTTGGTGCTACAGCGGCGCTTGCGGTGAGTGCAAGGGATGTTGTGATGAAACGACGTCGATCCATGGTGTTTTTTCCTTTACTGCGGTTGAAAGTGTCTGACAAATTAGTTCTGTGGCTTGGGAGCGGCACGGTTTAGCTTTTTGACGAAGGCCACTGCCTTATCCGGATGGTCACTAAATACACCATCCACTCCGACTTCGACAAACGCTGCGCGAAGAAGGTCATCGAAGGAATCTGCGTATGACTGTACGGCATCGAAGCGGAAAGTATATGGATGAATCTGCAGACCAAGTGCCTTCGCATTCTTGGCAACATCATTGATCTTCAGTTTGCCATCCACTTTTCCCTCAATTAGCTGGTTGATCCAGGGCCCGATGCCATCTGCGACCTTGGCAACTTCTGCAAGCCCGGCGGGCATCAGCAGCTTTTCGTAGTCTGTTGAGCTCTCTTTATCGGCATTTTCCGTCGTCAGCTGGATAAGCCTGCCTTGCCAGCCCAGTTCCTTCCGGATGCGCTTTGTTTCGGCAAAGTCAAAACACTGGAGAAAGCACTTATCTTCTTTGGTTTTGTAGCCGTATTTCCAGAGGACTTCGAGGACGGCTTTGCTGATGTCGCGCCCTTCTGTGCGGTGCCATTCAGGATATTTGACTTCAGGGTAGATGCCGATGTTCTTGCCTGTGCTTTTGTTCAGACCCTGAACCAGCTCGATTTCTTCGGCGAGTGTCGGGATAGTAAAGCCCGGGACACCCAGCGGGAAGCGCTTTGGGTACACGGCTTTGCCCGTGACTGGGTCGAAACGCTCCGAGACGGCGAGGGTCTTCAGCTCCGCGAGGGTGAAATCGATCGCGTAATAGCGACCATCCTTACGCTTGCGGTCCGGGAATTTTTTTGCGACATCGGAGATTGTGTCGATATGCGTATCGTGCACGACGACGGGGATATTGTCCTTCGAAAGAACGCAGTCAGGCTCGATGAAGTCCACTCCCATTTGATAGGCCATCGCGACGCCCTGAAGCGTGTGCTCAGGAAGGTAGCCGCTTGCACCGCGGTGTGCGATGACAATCTGTCGCTTTGCCGCCTGAGCTTTTCCCTGGTTCTGAACCGGGGTGTGTGGCAAGAGTGCGGCTATCCCAAGTGTTGCGAGGAGGATGTTCATAATGCGGTTGCTTTCCCTTTCAAAGTCAAGGCACTGAAGAATATGGTGAGGATGCAGCAGACTGCCATCACGGAGAAGACACCATTCCAGCCAAATTTGTCAGCGATGGCTCCAACGCCGGTACCGGCGATCGATGAACCGAAGACGTAACCAAAGAAGCCAGTAAAGCCTGCGGCTGTGCCGGCAGCTTTCTTCGGGACGAGGTCGAGGGCGTGGAGTCCGATGATCATGATGGGGCCGTAGATAAGGAACCCAATAGTGATGAGAGCGGCGATGTCAATCCAGAGTGGTCCTTTGGCATTGAACCAATAGAGTAGCAGGCCGAGGAGAGAGAGTCCCATAAAAAGCATCGTCGCCGGGGCCCTCTTGCTCTTGAAGACTTTATCCGACATCCAACCGCAGAGAATCGTCCCCGGGATGGCGGAGTATTCAAAGGCGGCGGCGGCCCAGGCTGACTTGTTGAATGCAAAGCCTTTGGCATCTTTGAGGTAGGTCGGAATCCAGTCTGCGATGCCGTAACGGACAAAGTAAACAAAGGCATTCGCAATGGCGATGTACCAAAGATACTTATTGCAGAGAACGTACTTAATGAGGATGTCTCGCGTGGAGAGCTCGCGTTCGTGTTCAGCTGTATAGCCATCCGGGATGTCGTTGCGATGCACTTCGACAGGGGGAAGCCCACAGGACTGCGGCGTGTCTCGTATCAGAAACAGTGCTGCAATGGCAATGACGATGGCGACTGCGGCATTCGCGTAGAACTTTGCGCCCCAATCATGGAAGAGGGTTACACCAACGAGAGCGATTTGCGGTGCGAGTCCGCCACCGACATTGTGTGCAACATTCCAGAAGCTGACGGCGCGTCCCCGTTCCTTCTGGCTGAACCAGTGTACGAGTGTCTTCCCGCAGGGCGGCCAGCACATCCCTTGTACCCAGCCATTGAGTGCCTGCAGGATGATGAGTGGTAGCAGGCTTGTATAGAGCGCCTTGTTGGTTCCGCAGACGATCTGGATGATGGCGGAGAGGATCAGTCCAAAGAACAGGAACCACCGCGGGTTGGAGCGATCGGAGACGGTTCCCATAAAGAACTTGGATGCCCCGTAGGTAAGGGACAGCCAGGTCATCGGGAGTCCGAGATCGGCTTTTGTGTACTGCGGGTAGGCATCCATGATGTCAGGGATGGCGAGGGAGAAGTTCTTCCGGATGAGATAGGAGGCTGCGTAGCCTACGAAGATGCCGGCAAAGACTTGAAGTCGAAGGCGTTTGTAATCAGAGGAAACGCTCTCTGGAGCCACGGGCGCGGCGTGTGGTGCGGACTTGAGAATTCCTATCATCGTCAGGTTTATTACGGAATTATCGGGCGCTTTCCTGCATCCGAGCGGATATCGAAGCGGTGCCCTATGTATAGGATGTTGTTTGCATTGCAGTAGTGTTCGAGGGTTGTAAACCACTCTGGGGCGGATGGTCGACGGTGGGCACCAGCTTCAGGAGCTGCAAAGCAGATGTCAATCCCATCTCGTGGGAGTGCGGAAATTGGACCAAGCAGTGGTTCGCAATTTACAAACGTAACGAACTTGTCTTGTAGTTGACACAGATATTCTGCTCGCCATGCGTAGGTCTCAGATTCGACCGTCACTCCTATACAAAGGTTTTGATGTTGCGGTCTACTAGTAAGCATCGAGTGCATTCGTTCTGGGCGCTTGGTGAGAATGAAATAGATGTGCTGCGGATGTGCGTAAATCCCATCCAAGACTGAGTCAATCTGTGCATCCGTGAAGTGATCATGAAAGAGGTCACTCATCGCATCAACGAAGATTCTGCGTGGGTGCCTGTAGCTCGCTATGTCGTCAACACGCGTATCATGGAAGACAGGTAAGAACCCTTGGCTGTAGGCGGCAATACCGCGACGTTGTAGAAACAGTGATGTTGCTTCCGCATAGCAGTTTCGGCACGCATCCGACACTTTGGAGCAGCCGGTGGTTGGGTTCCATGGCGTCCACTTCGATGTGGATGTAAGGATTCGATGGATGTTGGCCTGTAGAGGATTCATACAATAACAAGAACGCGATGCCTCGGTGTTAAGTTCTTGTGAAAATACTCGTTATTCTTCTTGCTTTCAGCCTCCTGTGGCTGTATTCTTCTCCTTGCGTCCGATGCCCAAGTGCCTCGGATGCGGATTGAAGCTTAGTCTTCTAGCAGTTTTTTACATACAAGATAGTGTGCA
>JBEEMN010000191.1:0-4267 GCA_041192625.1 Armatimonadota bacterium | reverse complement strand
CCGCTGGTGGTGCTTGGCGCGCCGCTGGCAATTGACAACTCATCCTTCCAGACGGCAAGCGGCGACCTCGAGGGTCTGCTGCGCCTGATTTGCGAAAAGGTGCATGCATATGCGGATTAGTGGACCGGTTTTGATCACCGGGTCGGTCTCCGGAATTGGAATGGCGACGGCGCGCCAGGCGATTGCGTGCGGCGCGGATGTCATCATTCACGGTATTGACAAGGCATCCGCGGATACGGTTTGCGATGCGCTTGGAGCGGCTTTTGCGGTGAGCGGAGACCTGTCGGACCCAGCGGTTCCGAAGCTGCTGATCGATGCAATCATTGGTAAGTTTGGGAGTATTTACGGCATCGTCAACAACGCCGCGAACACGGGCCGGTCGGTGCTAGATAACACGACGGTTGAGCTGTTTGACAACATGATGGCGGTGAATGTGCGGGCGCCTTTAATGCTTATCCAAGCGGCGACGCCCCACATGGTGGCAGCTGGCGGCGGGCGAATTGTGAATATTGGTTCGGTGAATGCCTGGTGCGGCGAACGGAACTTGCTGGCGTATTCTATTAGCAAAGGGGCGCTACTCACATTGACGCGCAATCTTGGCGATTCGTTGGGTCCAATGGGTATTCGGGTGAATCAGATCAACCCTGGCTGGGTGCTGACGGACAACGAGATCAAGATCAAGCGTGGCGAGGGGATGCCCGATGACTGGCCTAAGCGCCTCCCGGTGACCACGGCTCCGAGCGGCGGCCTCATCGACCCCGATGAGCTTGCGGCCACGGTCTGCTTCTTCCTCTCCGACCTCGCGCCGCGCGTGAGCGGCACCAT
Organism: Armatimonadota bacterium; assembly: GCA_041192625.1. GTDB lineage: Bacteria > Armatimonadota > Armatimonadia > Armatimonadales > Armatimonadaceae > CAIRTT01. The sequence continues at coordinate 3,442 of JBEEMN010000191.1, read as the reverse complement.
TATGGACTACGAGCAGTACCCGGTCATCGGCCGGAACCCTCCGAAGGTCACGGTGTAGGGGGGGCGGGAGGCGGGTAGCTCGATAGGAGTCTTCTTTCAGAAATAAATGTAACAAACTTGATGTTTCATCCGATCAGTCATCAACGGCCAACAGGCGCGCATTCAGCAAGAGGTTTATGAATGGACTCGAATATCAAAATATGGTTGTTGACATTGACAGGTGTTCTGCTCTTTTCCAGTAAAGCCCTCGATATCATCTCGACTTATCGCAATATCGATCAGCAGGGAGAAGCCAACCCACTCGCAAAGTGGGTTTTCGACAAGTTTAGTCTCAAGGGTGGGATGGTGGCAGTTGCGCTTGTGTATACGGCGATCATGCTGGTCATCGGCTATCAACTCACATTGGAAACAAACCCCATTTTGATTTACACAACACTGTCTGGAGGTCTGATTATCGCAGCAATCCAATTTGATGTCGCCCGCGCCAACACAACGGGGAAGCATAGCACACTAACGAAGGCGCTCATTCGAGTCTTCAGTAGGCTGCGATTCGGCTAATCTCTAACTAATTTTCTTTGATGGAGGCTTCCGACCAGCTGCCTCCAACACCAAAACCCAATCCTGCGGGGATGGCACAGCTGGGGGCCGGAAGTCTCCGCCTTTTGGTCCTGTTTCGCCGATGGGGAAGCGCCGGAAGGTAACCGGGTCGATGTAAGTGGCTTTGTAGTTGACCTCGGGCTCTAGGCCATGCACAACCGAGCTGCTCCAATTGTAAATGCCGCGCTTAGGCTGATAAATAAAACGAATCTCTTTGGGAATGCCAGCGGCAAACAGACCGGGGTCAGTCCACTCTGGGTGCACATCGAAACGCGACCAACCATACGCTTCCAGCAGCTGCTTCGCCTTTCCTAACTGCGTTGAACCTGGGTAATGCATGCCTTCATCCCATGTCGTCCAGTCATAAATCGGCTCAATCCCAGGGTTTCCCTTGACACTCGCCTGCCAGATTCCCGCAGCGCCGTACGTGTGCCCCGCAGCCCCGCTCAGCATCAGACTCCAGAAGACATAACGCTGGATGTCGGCAAAGTTGGTCTGCATATGCCCTTCATAACAAGCCTCACCGCATAACACCGGACGCTTCGGAGAGCGCTCACGGCAATTTCGGAGAAGCTGTAAGGTCGCATCCGCGGTTTGCAAACCTTCGTGCCCAATCGCCACCATGTCAAAATCAAACACCGCATTGTCACGAATCGCATCCAGTGGGTCCGCAGGTGCGTGAAAACACATCGGATGCTGCATCGGGTCAATCTGCTTCACGTAACGCGCCAGCTCACCCCACGGACCATAGTCATCCCGCGCCTCTCCCCCCACGATCCAGACCACGGGAAAGGCCCCGTAGCGTGCAATCAGGTGACGCCAGTGACGCTTAAAACCATCTAGGCCAACCTGCTGAAGCGTACTCCTGCCTCCCGCCTGCGGGCGTCCCCAGCCTCCAACGATGACTGGCACAATTCCACTATCAATGAGGTGCTTAATTCGCCGATCCGCATACAAAAAGTACTCTGGATTGACACGCGAAAAATCGATATTGAAGTAAGGCAGACCACCTTCATTCGCCCATTTCGGCTCCATCATCGCTTCATCCGGATAGGGACCACAAACAATTTGGATGGCATTAAAGCCTTTTGCTTTTCTATCCGCTGTCAGCTGACGGAAGCTGGACCAGGGGAGGCGCTTAGCGAGACACTTCCACCACGTGTCCGCCAGCCAGAGAAATGGGGTTCCATCAAGATGCTCAAAATGGCGTTTATCAGCTGAAATGCGCAACATCCCGTGTTTCAGAAGCGTATTTCGACCCTGGTAAGCATTGACGCGAATACCGAGCGGAGGTCGTCTTAAAATCGCATTTGATGAATCTGAACACTGGATTGTGAGCGAATAATCGCCAATCTTTGGAGCGGCAAACCGAACCGCCCAACGACGCCCACCGAGCCAAAATGCGGGCACAACCCAAGACTTGCCATCGCATTCAAACACGCCATCAAATGTCACATCGACAAATGGATTGCCATATGCCTTTGGTGAGTCAAAGTGATGCTCAAACGCAACACCTTGCTCGATGTGAATGACATCACGGTCGTGCCGATGCTTACGATGAATCAGACTATCGCCAATTCGTGATGACATAAAACGACACTCGATATGCATCCACCACTATAGTTGTAACAGAGCGGTCGATGTCAACTTTTAGTGCACTCGTTGAACAAATGTACCCTCGTCTACGGTGCTGCAATAGCAGGCTGTATCCGATAAACAGTTGCCCAGAAACGGCCAATCCGCACCAGCCGCTTCATCATTCTGTAAAGCTGCCTAAATCCAGAGACTAACTTACGATTTCGGAAGTCATCAAGAGCCCATGATATGTTTGCAAGACTGCTCAGAAAGTATCCTTGCATCGAAACGATGCGTTGCTGTGGAGTGATCTCACTCAACATCATAATTTCGTTTCGAACTGCTGGCTCACCGGACAACATCACTTTTCCATTTTGGGTCACTGCACCAAAATGTACACGTTTGTTAAGCGTAAACGTGCCTGTACGAGGAATGTCTCCCTGACGAGTCAAATCAATCCACATTAGCCAATCCTCGCTAATTTTGACTCGTTCCACGTACCCTCCAGTCTTTTCAAAAGCATCTCTTCGGATTAATGCTTGAGCTGAAGTTGCAACCCCACACCAGACAACCATTGATGCGAAAGTCTCCGGCGATTCAAAAGGAACATTCACCGGGAGGCCATAGCGACCGACCGCCATCCGACGTGCACCATAGCAGGTTTCCGGTGTTTCTGTAGAATATCCATTATCATCACAGTGCCTTGGAAGACCTACAACGGCCGGTGCATCCGGATATTCACTCGCAAGTGCTTTCAGTTGATTCAGTGCGTCCTCAGTTAACCAGTCATCGTCATCATGAAACATGATGTATTTACTTTCAGAGTGTATTGCAGCCTTTCCAGTGTTACGAGCGGCCGATAACCCGGCATTTGCTTGATACACATACTTGACTCTCTGATCTGTTGATGCAATAGATGACACAACTTCAGCTGTCGCATCAGATGATCCATCATCTACCACTATCAATTCCCATGCTGTAAAAGCTTGACTACGAATAGCATCGATTGCTTTAACTACGTACTTCTCACGGTTATACGTTGCAATGATGATACTGATATAAGGATTCATATACCGCCCAACTGCAGACATCATGCCAACTCACACATCCACAGCAATTGCTTGCCCCAATGCAAAGGCTAGCGGTAAGGTTCAAGCATGGAAATCAGCCTAGCCCCCCTCAACCTCACAAAGCGCGTCCCGTTGCGCATCAGCCGCGGAACGATGGCAGGCTCCACGAATGCGATTGTCAAAGTGACCCACGATGGCAT
>JBEEMN010000190.1:0-4271 GCA_041192625.1 Armatimonadota bacterium | reverse complement strand
ACAACGCATCCGGTATCCCAGGCTTCCTGTGGACCAACGGCTGCCACCCATGGTTGTTCCGCCCAGACTTCCAACCATAAGTCTGACCTGTCAGGTGTAGTCATTGCCGTCCAGCCTATGCTGGACGGCTTTCCAGTTTTGAGGTATCCACATGAAGTATTTGCTTATGATCGCCGTTCTGGCATCCCTTGCGCTCGCAGGCTGCCAAAAGCCTGAAGAGGCAGCTCCCGCCCCTGCACCAGCTCCTTCTGCTACGACACCTGCAGGCGCACCAGCTGCTGGCACGACCGGACAGAAATCTGACACCCCAGTTCAGTCCCCATCCGGTTCCGCAGCACAACCACAATAAGGTTCCTGTCCCACACGAACCGCAACTTCGGTTGCGGTTCTTTGTTTAAGTTAGGGTAATCGATGCCAACCAAAGATGTACTGTCCACATTACTCGACCTGCTCAGCTATAACTCACCATCGAGGTCCGAACACGATGTCAGCCTCTACTGCGCGGAACGCCTGAGAAACATTGGATTTGATGTCCGCTGGGATGCATCCAATTCGGCAACAGGATCAAATGTTGGTAATCTGATCGCCACACTTCCCGCCACTGATAAATCGCTACCAAGCCTCCTCTTTGCCGCACACCTCGATACAGTAGAGCCAACGCCTGGGATCAACGTTGAGGTTGATGGCGATGTCATTCATGCAACGAGTGATACGATTCTTGGCGGAGATGACAAATGCGGCGTGGCACCAATCATCTGTGCGATGGAAGAAATTGTCGCAAACGACATCCCTCACGGCCAGGTGCAAGTTGTCTTTACGACCTGCGAAGAGATAGGACTTGTTGGCGCAGCTAACATCGATCAAACAATGCTAACCAGTGAATACGGCTTTGTCCTCGATGGTGGTCCACCACTTGGGTCAATCGTAACATCGGCTCCTGCATCCGAGTGCCTTGAAATCACCGTTCATGGGAAAGCTGCGCACGCTGGAGCAGAGCCTGAAAAAGGCATTAACGCAATCGTTGCCGCTGCAAAGGCAATCGCATCGTTTCCTGTCGGGCGTATCGATGCTGAAACTACAAACAATGTTGGTGTAATCACCGGTGGTCAAGCACGCAATGTCGTTCCAGATACCGTCACTATCATTGCCGAAGCACGCTCACGAAACCAGACAAAACTACAAGAGCAGCTCAGTATCATTAAGTCAGCTTTTGAAGTGGAAGCGGCAACCATGGGAGCGACGGTCAGTATACGGACGACAAATAGTTATCCCGCATACCACCTGACAAACGAGTACCCGGTCATTCGCCTTGCCGCGAAAGCTGCATCAACCTTAGGTTTCCCCCCACAGTTTCGAGAATCAGGTGGAGGTACAGATGCCAACCACTTCAATGGTTTTGGTATTCCCACAGCAGTTCTCGCAACAGGAATGGAACTCATCCACACCCACGATGAGTTTTGTACGGTCTCTGCGCTATATGGAAACGTTGCCTGGATTATCGAAATTGTTAGATCGGCCAGATAGTCTACAAAGTCTCCAACGCTTGCAATGCCCATTCGACATGCTCGCGCACGATGCCCGATTCATCTGTCAAACCGTCTTCAAGAACGGGTTTAAGGCCAACGTCACGCGAATTACCAATGGCAACGGCTACATTGCGACGCAGACCTGCCCGGCCTGTTCGTAGAACCGGCGTTCCTAAAAATGTTTGCTGAAACCATTCATCAGATGACAAACACTTAAAGAGATTTCCTAAATCAAGTGCCCCAAAGCTTGGGTTCCAATTGAAGGCTGCCAGCTGCTCCACCGATGCAAGTGAGTTCCAAGGACAAACATCAATGCAGATATCACAGCCAAAGATTCGATTTCCCATCAGAGGCCGTATATCGAGAGGAATACTCTCTTTGGCCTCGATTGTCCAATAGCTGATGCATCGACGTGGATCCAGAACATTGGGAGCGACAAGAGCTCCCGTTGGACAAACTTGAAGGCATTTAGTGCAAGCACCACAGTTACCCATCTGGGAATCTGGCTTATCTGGTTCGATCAATGCTGTTGTTAGGATGACAGACAAGAACACATAATTGCCAAATCCAGGAACGATGACATTTGTATGGCGCCCCTGCCAACCAATGCCAGCGCGGACGGCAAGCTCCCGCTCAGGAATCGGTGCTGAGTCCGTCGTTGCCCGTGATACTGACCCAGGGATGAGCTCTGAAACCACCTTCATCCCTTGCTTCGTCATCGAACGAATAACTCGGTGATAATCCAAGCCCTGAGCGTATTTGGCAATTATTCCATCCGATGGACCTGCTTCAATGGATGGGTGGTTATAAGAAACCGCGAGCACAATGGCCGTTTGGGCACCATCGAGGAGCTCAGGGACACCCAAGTGTCCCGTACGAAGCTCCCTGCGTGTCGATAGCCACAGCATTTCTCCGGCATAACCAGCATTCGTCCATGCTCGCCAATAGCTGTGATGCCGACTTGGATAAGTGTCTGTAAAGCCAACCTGCGAAAATCCACACGCTAACAGGGCATCCCGAAGTTGTTCCTTGGTCTCAGTTGGCAACATCGATGCACACCTTCATAACCTCGAGCATAAGCGAAGGTTCTACTTTGAGGACTTGAAAAACCATTCGCGTCAAAACGATACAATCGGGCATCATGTCACTCATACCGTTTGACAGCCCGTTTCGCCACGGTTTTGTCCGAGTTGCTGTTGCCAGCACCGTTATCACAATCGCAAATCCCAAAGCAAATGCATTCTCCATCGTGCAGCTGATGCAGGATGCGGAGGCAGATCACATTCAAGTCTTGGTAACGCCGGAACTTGGGCTTACAGGCTACACATGTGATGAGTTGTTTCAGCAGACTGTATTACTGGATTCCGTTACAGACGCACTGAAGGCGATTTGTGATGCCACTATTGGCAGCAAACTATTGTGCTTCGTTGGTGCTCCGATTCGTGTAGGCGCAAACCTTTACAACTGTGCTGTTGGGATAAACAATGGTCGCATAGTCGGTATTGTCCCCAAACAACACTTACCCGGATATCGGGAGTATTACGAGCCAAGGTACTTCACTGCGTTTGATGGCGATACATCAGACATTGAGCTCAATGGCAAAAGCGTACCGTTTGGCCGCAACTTATTGTTTCAGCTAGGCGATGATGTTTCGAAGCTTGTCGGAGTCGAGATCTGCGAAGATGCTTGGGTTCCGGATACCCCATCTACCCAGCTGGCGCTTGCCGGAGCAACCATTATCTGCAACCTATCGGCATCCAACGTTACGACGGGAAAGCCTGATTATCGTAGACAGCTGATAACAAGTCTTTCCGCTCGGTTGATTTGTGCCTATGCGTATGCATCCGGCGGGCCAGGTGAATCTTCTAACGATGTTGCTTGGGATGGACATTGCATCCTCGCAGAAAACGGGTCCCTTCTAGCTGAGCATCAGTCATGGCTGGATGCATCATCAAAGCTCACCGTCGCAGACATTGACATCGACCGTTTACACCATGACCGGTTGAAGTTTCATACATTTGATGGACCTAAACCACAGTGCATTATCAAGACAATCACTGCTCAGTGCACGGATAAGGTTCCTCTGCAACGCTATGTCGCACAGTTCCCATATGTGCCATCAGATCACGGGCAGCGTGACCAACGCTGTGAAGAGGTCTATCAGATACAGGTTGCCGGCCTTGTTCAGCGCCTAAGGTCATCCGGTGTTCAACGGATGGTAATTGGAATATCTGGAGGGCTCGATTCTACGCATGCAGCCTTAGTTTGCTGCCGAGCCGCCGATGCGCTTGGCTGGAGTCGAAGCCAAATCACTGCAGTGACGATGCCCGGGTTTGCAACATCGGAGCGGACACTTGATCAAGCCAATGCATTGATGTGCCTCCTCGGGATGGATGCATCCACAGTTGATATCCGCCCAAGCTGCATGCAAATGCTGCAGGACATTGGTCATCCTTTCGTTAACGGCGAGCCCATCTACGATGTCACTTTCGAAAATGTACAGGCTGGGGAGCGAACCAGCCATCTGTTCAGACTCGCAAACCATGTCGGTGGAATCGTGATTGGCACCGGGGATTTATCCGAGCTGGCACTAGGTTGGTGTACGTATGGTGTTGGAGACCATATGAGCCATTACTCCGTGAATTGCAGCGTTCCGAAAACGCTCATCCAATATCTGATTCGATGGCTAGCAGATGATGTAAACAGCACGCCCGACCTGCGTAAAGTTCTTCTGGACATTGTCGA
>JBEEMN010000189.1:0-4286 GCA_041192625.1 Armatimonadota bacterium | reverse complement strand
CTGCGAGGCAGCTGAATTCCCGTGATCTGTTCCTTCACTTTCACGGCGCACATGACATCGTTCAGATGGCGGTCCAGAACCGATTTCCAGATGCCATTGCAGCAAGTGTAAACCTCAATGGACTGAGTGGAGCGTACCAAGGCTATGTTGGCCGAAGCCCGCATTGGATGTTCGTAAAGCTACTCGCTGAACTTCAGCAAGCGACCAATACAAAGCACTTCGATTCAATCACTCTGTCATCGTTTTCAGCAGGCTATGGAGCTATCCGAGCCCTCCTCGAGGACCCGCGCTGCGTGGCTATGATCGACCAGCTCGTTTTGGCGGATACGGTCTACGCTAGCTTTGGTCATCAACGGAATTCTCTGGGGACCCGGCCATTTCCCAGCCATGAGCAGAACAAGCCATTTGTTGACTTTGCGAAGCTCGCGGTGATTGGGAAGAAAGGGATGGTCTTGACTCATTGTGAGCTGGTGCCTGAGACCTATTCATCCACGGAAGAGGTGGGGCATCTGGTACGCGATGCCATTGGCGCGCCATTGACATCGGTCGATGAAACATGGAGCAATGGTTTGCGCGTTAAGGGACACATCCGGAAAGGACGCTTTGTATCGATTGCAACGCGCGGTAATCAGGGGAGCGATCACCTTGCGCATTTGCGGGGTATCGGGACTTGGTATCGCTTAATGCCAAGGTTCTGAAAGTGTGACTGTGCGAAAAAAGTTTTCAGTCAGTTAATGCACATTGGATTCTTACACAGCTCGGACTCTGGCCGAAATCGAAAGAGCGATTAGTCGGTCGGTCAGTTTGTGGATGAACAGCCGGAGCACGTTCCATTCAGTTGAATCGTGGCATTTGACAGGTCAAAGCCCGTTTCGGATTCGAAGAACGTGATCAGCTCCGATGGAACTTCTGTAGCATCGACATCTGTTACGGTGCCACAGATTTGGCAGATGAGGTGGTGGTGGTGATGGTGTGTCAGGTCATACCGAACAGCATTACCGGTGCGCACAGCAGCCACATCCCCGCGCTCAACCATCGCTTCGAGGGTGCGGTAAACCGTGGCCAAACCAATCTGGAAATTACGCACACGGATAGCACCATAGATCTCAGATGCCGTGGGGTGCGTACCATGCAGGTCACCAAGTGCAAGCATGACAGCCTTACGCTGGCTTGTGTTCCGCATCGCTTTTGGACGAGTCACGGGAGTATGGTTCGGAGTGCTCACACCCTTATATTACAGTAAATCCTGTTGATGGCGATAGCCGGCAGACTGAGGCAGACAAGGACTAACATTTAGGTGCGCCGGATTTAACTTACGTGCGAAGTCAATCACCTGTAGAATCTTATGCACGATGTCTAGTCCACGGATTTTGGTTGCTGATGATGAGCCTGCTTTGCTGCGTTTGCTTGAGTTTGTCCTTGGGCGTCGCGGCTATATGATTCAAGGTGTGACCAATGGCAATGCAGCCGTTGAAGTATTGAAAACTGAATCCCCAGACCTTGTGATACTGGATGTGATGATGCCTGGCCTTGATGGCTATGAAGTGTTGACGTTTGTTCGTGAAACGCCCCGCTTGGAAGGGCTTCCAGTGGTGATGTTGACGGCCAGAGCGCAGCTAGATGACATTCAACGTGGCCTGACTCTCGGCGCGGATGCCTATCTTGCAAAGCCTTTTGACCCCGAAGAGCTGTTGTCTGTCGTAGAATCGTTATTAAGTTAGCAACGCTACAGCGTTGATGCATTGCTATCAGTCGACTATTGGAGGGTAAGGCGATGTCGGTAAGTACTGAAGAAGCGTGGATAGTAGAACCTGAGCTCAAGGACCGGCCACCCAGACGCGTTGCAGCAGCAGATCGCATTGATTACAACAAGCCATCTACGCAGGCTCTGACAGCAGCATCTGGCGCAGTAATCGTCACTGGACTTGTTTTGTTTGTTGCCGGTCTCGTGATGAAGCAATCGATGCTGACCATTGCGGGAGTCGCAGTTTCCTTGGCAGGCATTGCTGGCATCGTTGTTTTTCCAATGAAGGGGAAAGCCTACGAGGCAAGAGTAAATCGCCTTATCGAAGTCGGAATTCCGGTTCCTGCGAGGCTGCTTGCCGTTGAAAATCGCGGCTCAGAAGGTGGGAAACAGCGGCTTGTAAAGTTCCAATATCAAGTTCCGGGCCAGGATGAACCTCGTCATGGGGACACATATGTGAACTATGATGCACTGCCAAAGACGATTCCGAGCACGGTGACGGCATTGGTTGACCCCGAAACCTATGCATTCGACCTGTACATGGCATTGCCCGTAAAGGCAATCGCAAAGCCTCTTGATCGTGCAGCTCAGGTAGCAGCCGAAGTTGCCGCCGCAAAGCCGGTGAGTACAGAAATGGGCGCAATGTCATCGGACCCTGTCGTCGTCGTCAAGCGTAAGGTTGAAACCGCCCCTGAGCAGAATGGTGAGAAGCGGGAATCCTACGAATAGGCGTTGATATACACCCCTACAAATGATAGGGTGTCGACGGTTGTAGTTCCTTGAGATGTCCCGTGAGGCATCCTCCGTCCTGTGAGGCGGGCAAGGGTGCCGATGAACATCGGCTGCATGAAATATTGGCAAACATGCCCATTCCGTGCCCTTGTCCTAGTTAGGACAAGGGCACGTTTTGTTTTGTGAGGTACGCGATGGCAGTGATGGACAGCGGAGATATCCGGCGTGCTGTATCCCGGATTGCACATGAAATCGTCGAACGCAATAAAGGCGCACATGATGTCGTCTTGGTTGGCGTGCTTCGTCGCGGCTTACCCCTAGCGGAACGCCTCGCGAGTCGAATCATGCAAATCGAGTGCGCACCTGTGCAGTTCGGTGGGCTTGACATTACCGATTACCGTGATGACAACGTCGCGCGTACAACGGTGGCATCCGTGTCGTCGATTGACTTCGATGTCACTGGAAAGATCGTTGTGCTTGTGGATGATGTTCTCTACACGGGGAGGACGGTCAATGCGGCAATGACGGCGATCTCAACCTACGGACGCCCGGCCGCTATCCAGCTCGCTGTACTCGTAGACCGTGGCCACCGCGAATTACCCATCCGGGCAGACTACGTTGGGAAGAATGTTCCCACATCCAGAGTCGAACGCATCGATGTTCACCTGGGAGAGTCAGATTCTGACGATTGTGTCGTTATTTCAAAGCGGGAGGACAGCTGATGTCCACCAAGCCACTCGCTGGCTGTGATCTCCTAGGCCTCAAAGGCTTGGACCGAGAAACGCTGAACCACTATCTGACCACGGCTGCTGAGTTCGAGAAGATTATCAAACGGGATGTCAAGAAAGTTCCCACCCTCAAGGGTAAATCGGTCATCACACTCTTCTACGAAAACTCCACCCGTACACGTACATCGTTTGAAGCCGCTGGAAAGTACATGTCCGCGGATGTCATCAATATCAGTGGGTCGACATCAAGTACCACAAAGGGTGAATCCCTCCGTGATACGTTCTTGACGCTTCAGTCACTCACTGCTGACTGCATCATCATGCGCACGCCTTTCTCTGGCGCTCCAGAACAGGCTGCGGCATGGGTGGATGTGCCTGTGATCAACGCGGGGGATGGCATGCATGAGCATCCAACACAAGGCCTCCTCGATGCGTACACTATCCAGAAAGTCAAAGGCCCACTGGATGGCCTGAAGGTCGCAATTGTGGGTGATGTTGCACACTCCCGGGTTGCGCGATCCAATGTTTGGGCTTTGTCCACGCTTGGCGCGGATGTTCACTTGGTAGGGCCAAACACCTTGATGCCGCGAGACATCAGCCAGCTTCCGGTTACAGTTCACAACACTCTTGAGAGTGGCCTCGCCGGCGCGGATGTCGTTATGGTCCTTCGACTTCAGCTGGAACGGATGAGCAAAGCGCTCTTCCCTACAGCCCGCGAATACCACATGACCTTTGGTATCAATGAAGCGACACTGCGTTTCGCAAAACCAGATGCCATCGTAATGCACCCAGGTCCTATGAATCGCGGTCTTGAAATCGGTGGAGACCTCCCCGATGGCCATCAAAGTGTCATCTGTCAACAGGTTACATCGGGGGTAGCTGTCCGCATGGCCGCGCTTTATCTCCTGCTTGGTGCGGATGGAATTGAAGGATAAGAGGAACGGACGAAACACATGAAAACCATTCTCTTGCGGGGCGGTCACGTCGTCGATCCTGCTAACAACATAGATGCCATCAACGATGTCCTCATCCAAAATGGAGTCATCAAAGCCGTCGGGCAAAACATTGATGCAACCGAAGAT
>JBEEMN010000188.1:0-4301 GCA_041192625.1 Armatimonadota bacterium | reverse complement strand
CGGTATCCCAGGCGACTATGTCCTCGACCTCTATCGCGAATGCTGGGATGACCCCCGCATCGATGTCATCAACAACACGGATGAAAACCATTCTGGCTTTGCCGCGGATGCATACGCACGCATCGCGGGCACGGGATGCCTCCTCGTAACCTACTCTGTGGGCGCCAGCAAAGTCATTAATGCCGTGCAGTGCGCCTTCGCCGAACGCTCACAAATGGTCGTCATCTCTGGCGCACCCGGACTCTCCGAGCGCCACGAAGGCTTTCTCCTCCACCATATGGTCAACACCTTCGACAGCCAGCAAAATCTCTTCGCCGAGATCACCTGCGCAAATGTCGCCATCGATGACCCGGCTGCCGCACCACGCTTGATCGATTCCGCATTCCGCGCGATGCGCGAAAACCTACGGCCGATTTATATCGAGATCCCTCGGGATGTGGTCAAAATGGAAATCCCGGATGCTGCACTGGTATCCGCGATGCCTTCATCGAGTAACCCAACCGACCCCGAAGACCTCGCCGCCTGTATCTCGGAAATTGCCACGTGGCTCGCAACCAGCCAGCGTCCCGTCATCCTTGCAGGCGTCGAAACCGCACGCTGCGGCCTCTCCGAAAAGCTCATCAAGTTCGCCGAAGCACACCGCATCCCGGTCGCACTCGCCCTCCACAGCAAATCCCTCATCAATGAAGACCACCCGCTCTTCGCCGGCATTTACGGCGGGACGGCATCCAATGATGCAACCATCCGGCTCGTGGAAGACTCCGACTGCCTCCTCTTGCTGGGTGACATCAAGACCGACATGGCCCTCAACTTCCAGCCGGCAAAGTTCAAAAAACCACAGGTCATTGAGGCCACCATCGACCAAATCCGGGTACGGTCACACAGCTACACAGCGATTCGCTTCCAAGATTTTTGCGATGCGCTCTTTGCAATACCGGGCACGCCACGCGCAGAGCCAAGCGTCCCGAGCGGCTTCCCCCTCCCAGAGTGGAATCCGGAAACCGGCAAGGCTATCACGACGGCAGTCCTCTTGTCTGCCATCAACCACCACTTGTCTGAGAAGCTTGCGGTGATCGCGGATGTTGGCGATGTGATGTTTGGCGCGAGCGACCTTCATATCCACTCGAGCTACGCGTTTCTCTCGCCCGCCTATTACACAAGCATGGGCTCGGCGATTCCGGGGGCGGTTGGGATGGCGTTTGCCCGCCCGGATGTGCTTCCAGTCGTCCTCGTGGGCGATGGCGCATTTCAAATGTCGTGCACCGAGCTCAGCACGCTGGTGCGCTACAAGAAGTCGGCGATTGTCGTCGTGCTCAACAACGATGGCTATACAACGGAGCGCTACCTCCTCGAGGGGGACTTTAACGACCTCCCGATGTGGAATTACGACCGTATTGTGGATGTTATCGGCGGCGGGACCGGCTGGGTTGTCCGAACCGAAGGTGACCTCGCGACGGCGCTGGATGCCGCGCTTTCAAGTGGCGGCGTGCATGTGCTAAATGTCCATGTCGACCGCTACGATGTCTCGCCGGGCCTGCGCCGCGTGACGGAAGGTCTCTCTCAGCGAATTTAGATGTAGAATCCCGTCAGGATTGCAGTGGAGCAGTCCACTGGAGGACATGCGATGCACAGCTCATTGGCATTACTTGGCGGGACTCCGATCGGCATCTTGCCCGCACCGCAACATCCGACATTTACACCGGATGCAATACAGTCTGCGGCAACACTCCTGGAACGTGGTGAGACAGTTGGACTTGGGCGGACGCACAGCAGTATCGTAAATGCGGAAGAGGCTCTCTCCCGCTACCACGGTGGCCGGCATGCGCTCGCCCTTGGCTCTGGAACCGCTGCGATTCAGGCAGGATTGATGGGACTTGGGTTTGGTCCCGGGGATGAAATCATCTGCCCTCCGTATACATGGGGCGGTACAGTTTCACCGATTCTTGCCTGTGGATGTATCCCGACTTTCACCGATATTGACCCAATCACGGGCAATATGGACCCCGCATCAATTGAAGCCGTCATCACTGCGCGCACCAAAGCCATTATGGTCGTTCACCTCTATGGCCAGCCCGCGGATATGGTCGCGATCAACGCCATCGCCGCAAAACACAATTTGAAGGTCATTGAAGATGCATCCCAGGCGCATGGCGCACGCATCAACGGAACGGTGGTTGGCAACTTCTCAGATGTATCGGCGTTTTCATGCATGGGCTGGAAGCTGCTCGGGCTTGCGGAAGCGGGCTACTTAACGACATCCGATGAAGATGTCTTCTGGCGGGCGGCGATGACTTGTCAGCACTATGGTCGTGCGGGTGAGCCGGACTTCCCAAAGCACTACGAGCAGTATGTGGACTCGCTTGTCGTGACATTTCGGTTGAGTCCGGTCATTGCTACGCTGTTTCCAAGCCAGCTGGAAAAACTGGACCTTGAGATCGCGGGCCGCCGGGCAAATGTCGACATCCTGAGGCCGATGATTGCTGATTGCAAGCTCGCAACGCTTCCTGACTACGCGCCGGGGATAGAACCATCCTTTCATATCGTCAACCTGAACTTCAACCTCGAGGACGCCGGTATCAGCCGTGATACCTACTGCAAGGCGTTAGCGGCGGAGGGGCTTGAGATCGGCCCGTACGTTCCGACGCCGATTTACAAGTGGAAGCGGTTGCTTTGGCAGGACTATGATGGCCCTGAAATCTGGTGGCAGCGTATTTTGCGCGATTACGGTGCTGATTACCGGGGGATTGAGCGCCCTGGGACTGAGGTCAAGATTGCGCGGGATCTGCTGATTGGCTGGAACTATACGGTTCCGAACACGGCGGCAATGGAGCGGATTGCCGCGTGTTTCCATAAGGTTGAAGCCAATATCGATGCCCTGCGTGACTGGGAGCGCGGCATCGAGGCGGATGCCACTATCGCTGCGGTCAAGGCTGCACGCCGGGCAGTTGCGCTGCATAAAGAACATGAGTAGTATCGACGGTGGCTGTGTGTTGATGCGCGTAAGGTTTCAGGAGTAAATGTAGTTCACAAATGCAATATGTAAAGCTTGGCAAGACGGGGCTGGAAGTCTCCCGCATTTGTGTTGGGTGTATGGGTTTTGGCGATCCTGAGCGCTGGCTGCTCAAGTGGGTGGTCAATGAAGAGCAGGCGCATTTGGTGATCCGCCACGCTCTGGAACAAGGGATTAACTTCTTCGACACGGCGAACATTTATGCGCTTGGGACGAGTGAGGAATATGTTGGCAGTGCGCTGAAGAAGTTTTCGAAGCGGGATGATGTTATTCTTGCGACCAAGGTGCATGGCCGGATGACGGATGGACCGAATGGCGCGGGGCTGTCCCGTAAGGCGATTCTTGCCGAGGTCGATAACAGCCTCCGGCGCCTTCAGACGGATTACATTGATTTGTATCAAATCCACCGCTGGGACTATGGGACGCCGATTGAAGAAACAATGGAAGCGCTTAACGACATCGTGCGGGCTGGCAAAGTCCGGTATATCGGCGCATCCGCGATGTATGCTTGGCAGTTCCAGAAGGCCTTATTTGTCAGCGAGAAGCATGGCTGGGCTAAGTTTGTGTCGATGCAAAACCACCTCAACTTGATTTACCGTGAGGAGGAGCGGGAAATGCTGCCTCTGTGCGCGGATGCGGGGATTGGCGTGATTCCGTATAGCCCGATGGCAAGTGGCAAGCTGACGCGTGCGTGGTCGGAAGACAGTAGCAACCGTGCAGCTACGGATCAGATTCTGCGGATGAAGTACGGAGCGAGTACGGATATCGATGCGCCGATCCTTGCGCGTGTCGGGGATGTTTCTGAGCGGCTTGGTATCCCCCGTTCGCATTTGGCGCTGGCGTGGCTGCTGCAAAAGCCGCAGGTCGCAGCCCCAATTGTTGGCCCGACGACGATTGCACACATCGATGATGCAATCGGCGCCATCGATGTCACATTGTCAGCGGAAGACATTCAATATTTGGAAGAGCTCTATGTGCCGCATCGAGTTGTGGGTGCGTTGTAGGATTAACGCTCTCAGTTAGCCTCGCGTTGCGATCAGTCGAAAGCCGCTGCGTGTCCCACCGGGATGTTCGGGGCGGCTGGCACCTCGGTTGGTGCAGCGAAAGCTGTCAGAGTCGTATTTGTGCCAGGAGCCACCGCGGAGACAGCGAAACTCACCGCGCGCGGGGCCCGTCGGATCTCGAACATCTGATGTGTCAGTTGGATACGGCCCATAGAAGCCATCCAGCCATTCGTTGACATTTCCAGACATATCGATGAGCCCAAAGCGGTTTTCAAACGTGCGCTCCT
>JBEEMN010000187.1:0-4304 GCA_041192625.1 Armatimonadota bacterium | reverse complement strand
TCTGCACCCTTGACTGGCTTCAGATGGGACTCGGAGGAGCATCCTGTGGTCCTGGACCACTTGGCAAATATGTTTGCCGCCCTACAAGGGCAGCCATCGTGTTTTCCTTACGGCCCCTCGTTGACGCAACCATACAAAGTGGAGTCGCTGCCCGAAAATCCTTACCTGTTCTCGACCCACCAACAGTTACGCGTGATGAACGGGGAGTAGTCTCCTTTGCTAACGTTTTTCCTGGCGCGCGAGTGGATGTAACCGTCAACGGAGTCCCAACCAAGGTCACAACCGGGAATACCGTTTTTCTCCCCGGCAAAGCGGAAGTCAATGTCAAGCAGACTGTGGCGAGTGGTATCTCTAGCGAGGCTACGACAATACAGTTTGATTCCGTGCAGCCAGTGGAACGCATTCAAGTGTCACCGGGACAGCTGATGACCGATTCGCAGGAACCTGGAGAGGGTGAAGTCACCAACATCATGGATGGCGATGTCGATACCTATTGGCACACCACATGGTCGCTGAAGGAAGACGACTATCCTCACTGGGTGAGTATCCGTTTGGCAGCAAGCGAATCGATCCGGAAGTTGCGATTTCTACAAAGGCAAAACCAGGAGAATGGACGCGTTTCCCGTGTAAACATCGAGGCTAGGATTGCGAATCAGTGGGTCGTTGTTCGTGAGGTTACACTACGAAACACAACGGATTGGATTGACGTGGAACTACAAACTCCGATGGTAACAAGTGAAGTGCGAATCGTCGCACTGAGTGAAGTGGGTGGCCACAAATGGGCTTCACTTGCAGAAGTCGAGCTCTACCGTGATTTCAAACCGAAGAAAGAAAATCCATAACTTTAGGTAATGTCGGTAATCCTGCATCGTTTCCAAGGGCTGTGATTTTCACTGCAACGCAAGCCTGTGCAAACCTTGTTATGTCCTGCAAGTTTTCGTACAGATTTGCGTAGGCGTATAAAAATGCGCCATGAAAGCAATCGCCTGCGCCATTCGTGTCGACAACATCTTTGACTTGAAAAGCGGGCAGGCGGTATGTGTTTGTTTGATCACCAACAACCACTCCTTGCTCAGCCAGCGTGATACCGACGACGCTCGCACCGAAGCTGCGCATGATTGCTAGCTGGGCATCAATATTGTCTGGTTGGTCTGGCGTTAGTCCAGCACTGCCAGATTTGCTGGCGAGGATGATGTCGCACTGACTGAGCAATGCTTCCCGCCCTGGGCGCATTGTTCCCAGATCAATGCTGACAACGGTTCCGGCACTCTTAGCGGCCGAAGCCAAGAGTAGGTTTGTCTCGAGATCACGCCCATCCAAGTGTAGGATTGAGCCGACTTCAAATTTCGCGATGAGAGTGGAGACATCAATAGGTTCGAAATTCGTGGCTGGAATATTGACGATGGTTCGAGCACCTGTTATGGCTTCAATAATGACAATAGACCTGCTTGTCGTGCCATTTTGGCACACTTGCAATAGAGATTGAGTTACAGATTCAGCGATTCTATGTGAGATGAATTTCCCAGGTTCGTCATAACCTACGGCCCCACAGAAACTAGCGTCTCCACCAAGCTTTGTGAAGGCCTGAAGGGCGACAGGAACAGGTCCACCCACTTGACGTAACGTTCCAGTCGCAGTGGTTTTGCCATCATGCACCATTTGCTGCACAACAACCATGTCATCGACGTTGACCAAACCGTACCCGAATATCTTCATTTGTTTATTGAGGCTTCGCCAGCTGGCGCTTCATGAATTGAAAGGCATCCCGGATATGACTATCCCAGTAAGTCCATGTATGGGCTCCATCGAACTCTGAGTATTCATGGGGAATCTGTTTCGACAATAGAGCAACCTCGAGTTCCTGATTACTCTTAATGAGGAAGTCTTCCTTGCCACAATCAAAGTACAGTGAAGGACCTTCGTATGTGCCATTCTTTAGGTGCTTCAAAACACTGGGAAGCAAAGCATCCTTCAGATAATTCGATTCAGTTTCTGTTGGGTATAGGTCTTTAGCCATTGTGAGCAGGTTTTTGTCAAACGTTGCTGTGCCCCAGCCGACCGCACCACTTAGGCTGGCAGCCGCACAGAACAGCTCGTTATGCTCAGTCGCTAGGTGAAGCGCTCCGTAACCACCCATCGATAAGCCGATGATGGCACGTCCATTCCGACTAGTGAGTGTCCTGAAGTTGGTTTCGACGTCTTTACGCAGCTCATCCGTGATAAATGATTCGACGTTTCCGAGGCCCGGAGAATCGTTGTACCAGCTGTTACCGTTCGAATCTGGCATCACAACGATAAAGTCAGTCGATGCTGTATACGCTGCAACGCCCGATTTCGAATTCCAATCGTTGTAGCCACCCCAGGCACCATGAAGCAGATAGATGACTGGATATTTACGGTTGTCGCTGCCATAGGTCGAGGGCAAAACGACGTTGTAGGAAACCTGCTTCTTGAGCTTCGAACTCATCAGGGTCTTCGTGACGACTGAGAGTCGCGCCTTGTCCTGAACCTCGCTTGTGATGACCGGTTGTGCCGGTGGAGCTGGAGTGCCTCTTGGAACGAATGGTGGAGCGTAAGGTAGCCAATCATCGGTGATGGTTACCCCTTGATCAGGTACTGGCCGACCAGCCATTTCCCACGCGGATAGAAGCTCACCTGCCAAGTTCCGTCCTGCATCCTCTAAGCGCTGCTTTGCGAGTGCTCGTGAGCGTAAGGAAAACCCCTTGTAGTAGTCATCGGAGGTTGTCCCGCCAGCTTCCATTGCTGCAAGCCTATCCGCTTCCAGGATGCTAGGAACTGCCTTGATACTGTCATTTAGGACGCGAAGGGCATCTGATATCGGGTTCCTCAGTACATCGGGCTTGCCAACGATTAAGTCCTCAAACTTGATTGTCCGTTCAACAAGTTTCTCTTCAAATCTTGAGTGGACACCACGCTGAGAAGGGGATGACAGCTGTCCATCATAGTTCGCAGTTGCGTGGAAGGGAACATGGGCATCCCCAACGTAGTGGGACAAGTACGCTGCCTGAACAAGCACATCTTCCCAGCGCTTCTCCCGAAATGCCTTTACCAGATTTGAACGAACGCGACCTACCGTCCACGGATTCACACCATCTGTGCGAAGCTGATCATAGCTTCGAAGCTTGAGCACCGATTCAAAATCTTTCGGTATTTTGAGGGCATCTGTTCCAACTCCGAAATTTTCTGTATCGAGAAAATGCCTTGGAGCCTCTGAATGATCTACGCGATTGCGCCATCTGTCAGGATGTGAACTTGCATTTGCAAACCATGTTTCATTCTTCGTGAGCCATTGCTTAAAGTTTGATGCAGGAAGATTTGCGATGGCTAGTCGAGCAACAAATTTGTGCCCGGTTCCACCCCATGCTTGAACAGAATCGCCATTCGCTAAAAGAATGGCCAAGCCACAAATCGTCAAAAGATGATTGATACGTTTCATCGTTGATGTACCTGAAAGCTAACGTCACGAAGAATTTCGGAAGATGTGTGGATGCGTACACAGTACTTCCCGGGGCCTGATATCGACATCGTCGGGATGTTGTAATCGAACGGGAGGCTATCGCCATCATACTGGTCGATGGTTGGAAGATGGACAGGAAACTGCTGTGGCTCACCTATGACGGATGAATCTGGTGCAACTACAGCCACATAAATATGTATCCGCTTGCCACGAACATCGGGAGTGAGTTCAAGCTCAAAAAACAAAACCATCCCATCCCAAATAATCGGAAAGGAATCGAACATGAGGTCACGATGTAGGCCTATGTCTACAAGATCAATCCGTCCGTTTTCGAGCTTGTCGATGCGGTCGACTAGCATTGCATTTAGGATATTCATTTCGATCCCTGTCGATTCTGCTTTACTGCCTTAATAACTACTGAGAGGGCGAACAATGCAAAGAAGAAGCTTGAGACAACCATCGCGTAAAAAAGCCGCGGGTCCGGAAGCCCATACATCATGACGGACAACCAGACAAGGATTCCAAATGAAACAGCCTGTCTGGAAACAAACAACCAGAAAAGCTGCTGATTCGTTAGTAATCTTCGCTTCACTTTTCAACACTCTGCAATTCAGCTTCGAGAAGAGCTAATTTCTCAGCACGTTCTTTTCTTAGCCTTCGGTAGAGGCCGATGGTTGCCCGATGAATGATCAGGCTAGCAACGGTGAAGAGACTGACACTCCACCAGTTTTGCTTGGTCAGGCCCCAGACTATAAAGAGGTTCATCACGATGCCTGCCGCACGCAGCCCGAGCGGCAACAGCGTCAGCGCGACGATGGCGATGGCA
>JBEEMN010000186.1:0-4309 GCA_041192625.1 Armatimonadota bacterium | reverse complement strand
GAGGCGTGCCGGTGGTGACACCACGTGCCTTCAGAAAGTCTTGATATGCATCCATTGCCGGCATCGTGTTAGGTACCCGTGTCTCCGGATGATTCTACGCCATCAGGACGCATCAGGCAGAATCAGCATCGCATCCCCAAAGCTGAGAAACCGGTAGTCATTTGCGAGTGCGGCTTCGTAGGCCGCTTTCATACCATCGATGCCGAGGAGGGTTGCGACGAGCAACAGCAGGGTTGATCCAGGCTGGTGGAAGTTTGTAAGGAGTCCATCCACGCTCTGAATTTTCTGCCCGGGGTAGATGTAGATGTCTGTATCGCCATCGAAGGGTGCGATTCGGACGCCATCCGGGGCATTCCGTGCCGCCGTTTCAAGCGCGCGCAGGCTGGTGGTGCCGATAGCGATGACGCGTCCGGTGCAGGCATTGACTTTGTCTGCGGTTTCCTGGGTCACATGGATGTATTCGGCGTGCATCGGGTGTTTTGTGATGTCATCCGTGCACTTGATCGGCCGGAAGGTCCCGAGACCAACGGAGAGGAGTACGCGGGCGGTTTCGATGCCATTTGCTGCGAGAGTGTCAAGGAGGTCTGCCGTAAAGTGCAGTCCTGCGGTTGGGGCTGCGGCGCTCCCGGGGACCCGGTTGTAGACCGTTTGGTAGCGTTCACGGTCATCGAGATGTTCGTGAATATACGGTGGGAGTGGAACGCGGCCCTGGGTTTCCAAGATTTGGCGTGTTTCTTCTGGGTCGCCTTGAAAGTGGAGGACGCGGATGCCTTCTGTAAGGACATCCCCAACGGTACACGTGAGGTTGGTATCTGCGAAGTGGAGTATATCTCCGGGGCGTGCAGCCTTCCCTGGGCGTACGAGGGCTTCGTATGCGGATGGCCCGCCGGGGAGGTGGGGGCCTAGGACGAGGGCTTCACGGTAGCCGCCGCCGGGACCTTCTCCAACTAGGCGCACAGCACTCACACGCGTTTCATTGATGACCAGAAGATCTCCTGGTTTCAGGAGCTCAGTGAGCTGGTGGAAGATGAGGTGGGAGTGAGAGCCACTGCGCGGGTCGATGTGCAAAAGCCGCGCGGAGTCGCGCGGCTCAAGCGGTGTCTGCGCGATGCGGTCATCCGGGAGGATGTAATTAAACGCATCTAGTCGCATCGGTTAGGCCAGGAGCTCGCCTTCGGAGAACCAGAGAGCCATTTCCTCAGCAGCGGTTTCAGGAGCATCTGAACCGTGGATCAGGTTGCTCATCATGTCGCAAGTGTAGTCACCACGAATGGTTCCAGGGGTGGCATTGATAGGCTTTGTTGCACCAATCATCTGGCGGCAGAGAGCGATTGCATCATTGCCTTCCCAGACCATGGCCACAACAGGGCCGCTGGTGACGAAGTCAACGAGCTCACCAAAAAATGGCTTGTCAGAGTGCACAGCGTAGTGTGCTTCTGCGGTCTCACGGGTCGGGACGACTAGCTTGAGAGCAACTAACCGCAGGCCGCGGTTTTCAAAGCGGCGGATGATTTCGCCGGAGAGCCGACGGGCAACACCGTCGGGCTTAACCATAATGTATGTGCGTTCCATTGTTTGTGCGCTTCCTCGAGTATCGCCGCTTGGTCGCGGCAAACCGGGAAAGTTTACCGCGCCTTCAGGGAGTTTTTACATCACTGAAGGCGCGGCGTGCACAATTACTTGCCGACGACCTTCTTGAAGATCTTTTCTTGATCCTTCTTGACGCCTTCAACACAGCCCTGGCAGCAGACCTTGACGGACTTGCCGGCGTATGCCTTGTTCTTACCGGTGTACTTGACAGCGATTGGATTCTTCCCAAGTGCTTCGCCCATGACTGGACATGTGGTCTGTGCCTTGGTTTGCGCCATTGCAACTGCTGCGAAAGCGGCTGTAACTGCGACAGCCAACATCATCTTGTTCATAGTAAATCCTCCAGAATTGAGCCTTACTCATGCGAGGTGGCTCTTGTACGTAAGTTTACCGTAAGACGCGTGCATTGATGAGACATCAGAAAAATGGCAATCTCAGGACAACAAACATGTGGGGCCAGCGAAGGTCATTGGCAGCACGAAACTAATTCGAATCGGTCTTGTCAAAGTGAGCCGCGTGGGCATCTTTGAGCTGTTTTGGCCTGATACGCGTGTAAATCTGTGTGCTGGACAAATCTTTGTGTCCAAGCAGCTCCTGAACAACCCGGATATCTGCGCCATTTTCCAGCAGGTGACTCGCAAATGAGTGGCGCATCATGTGTGGTGTTGGCTTTACGCCCACCTTCCCGGATTTTCCCAGGCTGTCAAAGAGTCTCCGGATGGCTCTGTCAGATAGCCTTCCGCCAAACCGATTTAGGAAGAGTGCATCCGTCGTGGCACTTACAGCCGCTGCAAGCAACGTTTCACGGCCATCCTTGATGTATGTTTCCAAAGCCCGCAGTGCGTGGCTGCCGATGAGGGCGTAGCGCTCCTGACCACCCTTAGCGTGCCGGATCCGCAGCGCACCTTCATCGGTGCCCGTACGGAAAACATCTTCCAAATCAAGACCAATGAGCTCTCCAGCCCGGATACCGCTGGCGTAGAGGCATTCAACGATGGCTTTGTCACGGAGGCCTGCGGGAGAATCATCGCGCTTACTGTCAAGGAGCGCCCCAATATCCGCTGTATCCAAGGCCTTTGGCAGAGACTTTCCACGCTTCGGGATATCGACATCGGTGAACGGATTACTCTCAGTAAGTCCGGACTGAATGGCCCAGCTGAAGAATGTCCGCAGGGATGCCACCCGGCGGGCAACCGATGCCTTTGCCAGACCATCCACCTTCGTCATATGGCTAATCCACGCGCGCGCCGTTGCTGCATCTACTGTCAGCACGGATGACTGCTGCGAATGGATTAGATAGGCTACAAATGCTCTGATATCAGCCCGATATGCCCGAACGGTGTGTTGAGAGAGCTGACGTAAGTCCGCAATGTGGATGCTAAACGCATCCAATGTCGGGTCAATCGCAAGCGGCATCAAGCCAGTATCTTACTCTGTTCCGTTCCCATCAGGTCAAGGCACGCAGGGAGGTAGTTTCGCCACAGCTGGTTTTTAGAGCTCGCCACATATTGTGTAATCCCGATGTACGGTGTGTACCGAGGGCGCTTTGGCACACGAATCAACCGCATCCCGGACTTTTCCAGAAACTTGTCGGCCTTCCGCGTGTTACATCGCTTACAACACGTCACCAAGTTCTCCCAAGACATATCCCCACCGTGGCGGCGCGGTCGGACGTGGTCGATTGTCATGTCCTTTCCATGGACACCGCAGTACTGGCATGTGTAGTTGTCGCGTGCAAAGACACTACGACGGCTGACCTTGAGCTCGGGCATCGGGCGGCGGATCTGGGAGCGTAGCTTTACGACGGATGGAGGTCCAGCGGCCTGCGATGGTGCATAAAGCGCATCAGGCTCCTCTTCATCTGCGGCCGTGTGCAAGACATCGGCCTTGCCCTTGTAGACCAGAATGACAGCCCTGCGCATGTTACATACATTTAGTGGTTCATAGTCACAGTTAAGTACAAGAACTTCGCGTCCCATTTATCCCACGACCTCAGAAAGTGAAATAGGAGTTAAAAACAAAACCCCCGGCGCAACGCGCACAGGGGCAGAATCAGCCAGACACAGGACTAACTGTAAGACATCGGTTCTTAGACACGGATGTCTCTCAAGATATAGCACAGCTGGTCTGTGTGGATACAAGATATGGTCTTATACCACATCCGGATGTGAACTTCACTCAAGCCCGGTATAGCGTCTTGGAACCCGTGGTGAGAGCCCAGTTGTAGGCCATTGCACGGGAAGATCCGCCCACGCAGCCAGCATCGCCACTGTGATCGTGGCATTTCCTTCCGTACCAATCAGCGTAACCCAGTCACCTTCGGTGGCATCCGCGATGTCGGGTGCACCAGGTGCCGGGTACTCGATGCTGAACAGCTCACGGGGGAAGCCTTGGAAATCGTGGATGGTCCGAGGGTGCATCATTGATGTCACCGCTGTCCCACGGGTTAGCCAGTGCGCAGAAACGCAGAGAACGGCAGTCGGTACTGGTAGCTCTCGTCCGAGCTGCGTCCACTCATCCGTCCACACATTCGTTTCGATTGCATTCATCGGACTGCCATGACCCATGAAGAGAACAGGCATCCGGTCAGTTTTTGGCAAACTGGCGAGCGATGTTAATGTTGCATCTACAGACAATTGGAGTTACTCCTACCGAGAGGCATTTGCGGCGATGCAAGACGAAAATGGCTCCCGAAACGGTGTTCGCGTTCCGGGAGCCA
>JBEEMN010000185.1:0-4698 GCA_041192625.1 Armatimonadota bacterium | reverse complement strand
AAGCTGCCGATTTATCTCTGTACGGCGCACTATTATCTCGATGACCTGGATGTCTCCCTCGCTCCGACGTGGGTGATTCCGGGTTCGCACAAGTCGGGCCGCGCGCTTGTCTGGGGCAAAGAAACGAATCCTGAATGGCAGGGCAAGCAAATGGAACCTGTCCTTTGCAAAGCCGGGGATGTCCTGTTCTTCCGCTCAGAAATCTGGCATACGGGCTCGGAAAA
Source organism: Armatimonadota bacterium (assembly GCA_041192625.1). GTDB lineage: Bacteria > Armatimonadota > Armatimonadia > Armatimonadales > Armatimonadaceae > CAIRTT01. The sequence continues at coordinate 4,474 of JBEEMN010000185.1, read as the reverse complement.
CACATCGGATAAGACCCGCTACCTGCTTCAGGTGCACTACTCTCATAGGTACATCGCGCAGCAGTTCTCACCCTTTATGCGCTTCCAGTTCGCTCCACACATTTTGGAAAGTGCGAATCCACGCCAGCGGCGGCTTCTGGGAGACCATCGCCAAATGGCTTAAGGATTGACGCAGCGGGGATGTTCGCTTAGCATCTGACATAACCGTTCAAGAAAGACCTCACCCTCATGATTGACCTCACTGGACAACACATCTTCATCGCTGGCGGAAGCCGCGGCATCGGTGCCGCAGCCGCACGGATGGCCGCAAAGGCTGGCGCGGATGTCACTGTCAACTACTTGTCCCACCGGGCTGCCGCCGATAAGGTCATCGCCGAAATCGAAGCGATGGGTCGTCGTGGCTACGCCGTCCAGGGTGATATCAGCCAAGATGGCGTTGCGAAGAGCATGATGGCGGATGCCGCAGCGCAGCTCGGCAACATCACCGGACTTGTGGTGTCGGCTGGCGTCTTCGAAGCCGGTCCTATCGATGAGATGACCGCTGAGTTCTGGGACAAAACGATGGGCGTGAATGTCCGCGGAACATTCCTCTGCGTTCAGGCGGCTGTTCCTTACATGCGCGAAAACGGCAAGGGTAGCATTGTTATCTACACATCGACGGCTGGCCAGCGCGGCTCCGCGGTCTACTCGGCTTACGCCACGAGCAAAGCTGCGCAGATTATGTTTATGCGCTCGATGGCGCTTGAGCTAGGTGCAGACAAAATCCGCTGCAACTGTGTCGCTCCCGCGTGGACCGAGACGGATATGGCTGCGCCAAGCCTGGATGCGCTTGGCCGCGAAGATGTTGCAAAGGACTTTGTTCTTGGACGGATTGGCCTCCCGGATGACATCGCTGGCGCGACAGTCTATTTGCTTTCCCCGTTAGCGCAGTTTGTAACGGGTATGACGTTGACCGTGGATGGCGGAATGGACATGCGTGGTTAGGTGAAACAGTGCCCGTGAGCTGGTCTTATATCTGAAGGAAGAATTAATTTTTTCTTTTTGATGTGGGAAAAGATTGCGGTCTATTTGCTTTCCCCGTTAGCGCAGTTCGTAACGGGTATGACGTTGACCGTCGATGGCGGAATGGACATGCGCGGGTAGGTGCTTTTCAACGATCGTAGAGTTTGTAGCAAAGCTCTATACGAAAAATAAATAAACCCTCCCCAACAAATCACCGGGAGGGTTTACTTATTCAACACCAACATCACTTTTATGCTTCTGCGCGAGCAACCAATCTTCGGCGAGCAGCGCAGCGACGAAAAGTGGAACTGCGCGATTAAAACCTGACTTCGACTTCACACTTTAAAAAAGAAAAACCCTCCCTGGTCTCAAATCACCGGGGAGGGTTTATTTATTCCTTCTCAACATCAACTTTGTTCCTCTGCGCCAGCAACCAATCTTCGGCGAGCAGCGCAGCGACATAATCATCATAAGCCTTTGGTGGAGGGCGCATCCCCGTTGGCAGCAACCGTATCAACCCCTTCGGGAGCCACTCTTTCTGCAGCCGCGCGCGCACCCGCTGGCTAGTAAACGCCTCTGGGACTTCATGGAAGGCCAAGCCCTCCGGTAGCACCTTTGCCACCGCCTTGCGCAGCGTCGCGCTCTGCGTGCCATCGCCAATCAACACGACATCCGGCTTATGGGCATCCACCAGAGAAACCACATGGATCACCAGTTTGTCCGTCGGCACAACCTCTCGTTGCAAAATCCGTGGACGGTCGCTATCATCCCGGGGCGTACAAACCGCCAAACCACACTTTGACCGGCCAGGATCAATCGCGAGGACAATCACCGCCTATGGCTCCGGATTCACAGGAGGCGCACTGTCATCCGGACGCGCTCCCAGCGGATTGCCATCGATGCCCACCGCGGTAAATGTCAGCATCACCGCATCCCCGGCACGGATATCCTTCTCCGTACGGATCACAATCTTAGACCGGCTGACCGAACGCGCGAGGTCGAGGACTTTCAGGACATCATCGATGCGCGTTTCCCCAATCGGCTCGCCATCCACACCCGTCCCAAGGCTTGGCGGGATAATCCCGGCTTTCAGCAGCTTCCTACGGATATCGCCACGCAGCAGCTGATACAGCTTGTCCGCCACCTGCTCACGACTGACATTTCCAGAGACAGACAGCTCACCAAGCACGGTTCCCGCATCAAACAGCAATGGATTTCGGAATGTCCGGACATCCACAGAAACCGCTTCTCCGGAAACCGCATTGGATGTCGCAAAGAGCACAATCACCACCGGCTCACCCGCGGCCGCGATGTTTTCTGCCGCCGCAGCCAGCGCTTCGAACTCACTAATCGTTTGCAGCTGTCCGGTCGGGAGGCGGATATTCCGCTCTGGAATACGCACTGCACGCGACGTCGACTTGGATGCCTTTGCGCCGCGTAGCTCGGCATTCTTGGCTGCAACCGCCAGCAATGTCTCAAGGGTATTTTGGATACGCCCTACGCTACGCGTCGCAGATACCTGCATCCGCGCGACTTCCTCACCGTTACGGTACGTGATCTTACCGGACCGCATCGTCACCGCTTCGATGGACAGTGCATCGAGGGCCTGCTGGACTTCCGCACGGCGCGTCGATAACTCAGCCACATCCCGTGTCAGACGCTCGAGCTCAGCACCCTGCTCCGTTGCCTGCTCTTTTTGACGTTCAAGACGCGATGACTGCATGTCAATCGTGTCCTGCTGGGAGCGAATCGTCTCTTTTTGGGTTTGAAGACTTGCGAGCTGCTTTGCGACGGCATCCTCAAGTTCTTTGAGCTGCGCGCGTTGTTCGGCAAGCCGTGCGCGCTGCTGCTGCATCACCGCTTCGAACACGCGCTCCGCCGTCGCAACACGCCCCTTCGCCTCGCCGGCATCTTTCCGCGCCGCCTGCGCTTTACGCCCAGCCTCCACGGATGCCTTCATCGCAATCGACCGCTTCATAAGGGCATCACGGACATCCCGCTTCGCCTTCTCAACACGCGCAACCGCAAGCCTAAGGTTTGACCGTGTGGATGCCAGACTCGCTGTCTCAGCCTTTAGTTTTTCATCCGCGATTGAGAACTGCAGCTGCGCCGTAACCACCGCACGCTCCGCGGTGTGCTGACTCGCCAAGGCGCTCACGGCAGCCTTCTGCGCAGCGACCAGCTTTTTGTCCTGAACCGCCTGCTCGCGGCGGACATCCTCAAGACGCTTCTTCGCACCATTCAGCGTCCGCTGGAGCTCAACATTGTCACGGGCAAGCGCACCGCCGCGCGCAACCACCTGGCGGAAGCTGCGGCTGATCAAAAGCATCGTGCCAAAGGATGCTAGCGTAATCCCGATACCAAAGGTGATCGTGATGAAAATAGCCGTATGGCGCGGGCGCAAGCCAAACAAAGATGCGCGGCGTTTCCCAAGCTTGTGCCCAATCCGGTCACCCGCCCAGGCAATAAAACCTGAGATCGGCAGGAGCAGCAGGAAAAACAGAAGGGTGGTGTTTACCATGGGTAGCACGCCCCCAGTCTACACAGCACTAGCTGGCAACCCGCTTAATAAGAAAAATGCCGGTGATCACACCAATGATGTTCGGTAACTGGACGGCTAAATCTGGAGGGAGGGCGCCGCCTTTCCCAATCGACATCCCGAGCTGGAGCAGCGACCAATACCCAAATGTCAGCAAAACGCTCAGACCAAAGCCGAGGCTTTTACCAGCCCTGCGCGGCTGCAGCCCCAGCGGCGCGCCGAGGAGGACAAACACGATAGTCGCAAGCGGAAAAGCTGTCCTGCGGGCGATTTCGACTTCCGCCTCACGGGCATCCATTTCCTGACCCAGCTTGCGCCGAACCTGCGCGCGCTTGCGCAGCTGATCGGTAACCTGCTCAATCACCGGCCGGCTAAGCGCACGAAGGTCTTCGGGCGTGCCAAGCGTGACTTCTTGCAGACGCGTGTCCGCGGTCCGCATCCCGACAAGCGAGTTATGGTCAAAGCTCGTCACACCGCCATCGAGGAGCCAGTTCCGCGTACCAAGCTTCCACGTCGCCGTCTGCGCAGCAACCGTGACCACTGGCTTGGTGTCATCCCAAAGCGTGATCGTCACACCATTCAAAACACCGCGGCCTTTGTCATCGAAGGAGACGCCGCCCTCGGCGTGCACCGTCATCCGGCCGCTACTTGGATTCGTGACGGCTACATCGAATGCATTCCGCCCTGCGGCAGACCCGCCGCCGCGCGCTTTAGCATTGTCAATCACCGCTTGACGCGCATACGCGAGTTCGGGCACGATTTTCTGGTTTAGCCACACGATTGGCAGTGCAATTGCCGCGGAGAGGAGAACCGCTGGCACGACAATCCGCGGAAAGCTCACGCCTGCCGCTAGCATCGCGACAATCTCCGAGTCTCCCGAGAGCCTACCAAATGCGAGGAGAGCCCCGAGGAGCATCGCCATCGGAATCGTGT
>JBEEMN010000184.1:0-4325 GCA_041192625.1 Armatimonadota bacterium | reverse complement strand
CCCGGCTCCGTAAGGTGCCGGGTGTTTTCATTCGCGCTGTTAGCGGGTCATCATCCCGCCGGGGCCACCCTGTCCACCTGGGCGCATTTACCGATGGTGGTGGACTGATGATGTTGAATCGATGTACGACTTATTCCGCGATGGTATATTGCAAATACAATCTCGAACAAACCATTACAACCAATCCCTGAATAAGAGGCCATGCCATGAATTCAAACCTTTGCAGTTTTTCGAAGCTATTGTCCGAACACCAAGATTCGCCATACGATCCCGAGAAACGGGAGTTCGTTGAGGACATCGCCTCGGCTCTGTACGAACGATACGAAGACTTGCCGTCTATTTGCGATTGGCCAACAGTCGTGCGGTACTTCTTCGCGTGCTACGATCTAAACTATCAGGTCGGAAACGGCGGCTTTGCACAGGCCGCATACAATGTGCCAGAACTTTTCCCGATTGCGGTCGAGGCCTTCGAATATTTCGGGCATCAAGAAGCGGCACAATTATGCCAAACTGCGATTGCGATGCTGCCACCGGAGTTGGCTGAACACTTCGAAAAAGGATTGACAGACAGTCCAGACCTTCAAGAGGTATTCGATCATTTCGACGATAGCGCGATGCAGACTCTCGACGAGCAGATTCCGGACAACTTCTGGGTCGACGACAGACTGCAGCAGCTCGTCGAAGAGAATCGAAATGAATTCTTTTCCATCGACGGTGGTCGTTCGGCTACGTACACATCATGAAGCAGATCCACGACAAAGAGTTCGCAGCGCTGACGGGTATGAGTGCTCCCGACCGGTATTCTGTCTTTATTGATCGCGTTGCGGACTGGGAAGAAGTGTGGAGTCTTCGATCCGCAAATGGCTGGTGCTTGATGGTGGATGATTCTGGTGTGGAAATGATACCGGTGTGGCCACATGAGCGATTTGCCACGGCCTTTGCATCAAACAACAGCCAGGAACAGGCCGCTTCGATAGCGCTGGACGATTGGTTGGATAAATGGCTCCCTGGGATGCTGAAGGACGGCCGACAAGTAGCGGTCTTTCCGGTGCCTAGTGGACATGGAATCGTTGTGTCACCTGCACGTTTGATGTCCGACTTGCTGGCTCAGTGCGAGGGGCTAGAGTGAAAACTCCTTCGCCGAAATGCGGTGATGATGCCCGTTGCTAGGAACCCTGTCCACACCACCGATTCACACACACCATCACCTTCGCCAACCCAGCCGCCTTAGCAAAATCATCCTTGGTCGAGAATGTATTGCCAAACCGGTCGCGGACGCAGGGCGTCGCCTAGCTCGCGTGATTCTCGCAGCTGTCGGATCGGTTTTGACATCAACGCAGTTCATGACGGTACTCTGATGCGAAACGTTACGCCTTTGCGTTCTACGATCGCGTTCCCCACGCTCGCGTAGACAATGCAAGCACTTATGACTGTATGCGCAGTGCTTACGATCTGGTTTCTGGCACAAAAAAGACCCGACACCGCTCGGTGCCGGGTCTTTTCATTCGCGCTGTTAGCGTGTCATCATCCCGCCGGGGCCACCTTGACCACCTGGGCGCTGCTGGCGATTCGTCGCATCCTGCTTCATCCGCTCTTGGTAGCGTTGCACATTTGTTTGCGATGTCGATGCGCTATCTTCTTTCTTTGCGCATCCAGCGAACAATCCGGCAGCGACGACGATGGCGAGGCCAATGGTGATTTGTTTCATAATGGACACTATAACGGGCGATTGGCAGTTGTGTCTTTGATGCATCCTACGCCGGAGGAGGTTTTACCCTATATTGACGTAGCCGTAATGGGCATCGAATGGGAGGAAATCGCCCGCAATTAACATGTTGGCCGAAAGCAAAAAATTTGGTTTCTTTTTTGATCTGCGAATCTGTTCAATCACCCAAAATGGGTTCATACAGCATTCACGATGCGGCGGAACAAGATTTGTGACCGCTGCATCCGACAACTCGGTGACGGTCAGCTCAACCCACTCCCAGTTTGATTTATCAATCAGTATCGATGCGTACACAGCACCAAGCGCTAGCGTCGTCTGATTTGACGCTGCAGCCAGCTTTTTTCCACGCTCTTCGGTATTGAGGTAGGTGTCTAAGGCCTTGAGGCGGTCTTCCGGTGATGCGCTTACCGATAGGTCGAGAAGGTCTAATCCCTTCTGTAAGTAGGTATCAATCTCGTCCTGAATTGCACTAGAAAGTGGGGCTTCTCGAATACTTTTCTTGCTGCTTGTAGGTTTTGTTGCAATCTCAGATGTGTCCCATATCGAAGGCTCTATCGATACATTTCGGCACAGAGTAAGCAACACATCATGTAGCTCTGGGGATGCATCCTTCGAGTGAAGCTGGACAATGATTCCAAGGTACTCACGCTCAAAGATGTGAATGACGTTGTGTTTGTTGGTAATGAACGCATCGTGTCGAACATTGTCGAATGCGATACCGGGAGCAAGAATGAAGCGAAGGAAATCGGGTGCGAGGGCGGAGCTCTCGAACTTGGTCCCGCTGGCCAGCTTCGCATTCGGCTTCTTGCGATTACTTTCCCACCACTCGCAGCGCTCCATAAAGCCTTGCTGCGCAGCAGGAAGGCGAAAGACAGTCACGCCGAACAGGACGGGATTATTCTTCTTCGAATGAATCCAAAGCGTGATGTTGGCGGTGTCATCCGTTACATCCCAAACTACCTGTTCGAGAGGGAGTTTTTTGCATCCAGTGATGCTAATGCAACCCAGCGCGACCGGGTTCTCCAGCGTCCTGTAGGTGAGATCAGTAACCATCTACGTACTCTCCTCTTGGCGTTCGCTTACGAAGCACCACAATGGAACGTGGTCATTCGGCTGGCCAAGTCGTCACCTAGCTACCTATTTTGGAAAGATCCCGTGTTCTTTGCGCGCCTACCAAATCCGCGAGCAGCGTTGTCCGTGGCCTTTTCTTCGTAGCGCTTTGCCGCATCTGCAGATGCCTTGGGGGTAGGTTCAGATCGTTGACAACCACTACAAATGGCAACAAAGACAGCAAGACAGCTAAAAATGATGACTTTCATGTATCGAGTATAAATGCAAGTGGGTTGCAATTCAATCCTAACGACGCTCTTTGATGATGTTGACCTGGTTGATGGTGACATCCGAAAAGGTCTCCATTTTCCCGGATGGCCATGTGACATCAAGTGCATCCACCTTTGATGCGTTGCCAACACCAAAGTGAAGGCGCTTGCTGCTATCGCCGGCGTAGCTTCCACCACCAATCACCTGGCGGGTAAGCGTCCGTTTTCCGATGTGGGCGACAACTTTTGCGCCGATCGGTGTCGCCGAGCCATTCGCTGGTTTGAGGTCGACAGCCACCCAGTTTCCACGTTTGCTTTTGTTTAGGAGAAGGGTCGGTTTGTCATTTGTTGCCGTAACGAGGATGTCCTCAAGGCCATCATTGTCAAAATCAGCCACAACCGTTCCGCGGTGGACCTTTACATTGGAATCCGGGAGAGCCTTCGTGGCTTCGATAAATCGCTTCCCACCTTCATTCAACAGCAGCTGGTTGTGCTGCTTCGCGTTGGGCTTGCCATCAAATGTCTTGGTCATCGGGGAAACGTGGCCATCCGCGAAGAAGATATCCAGCCATCCAGAATTGTTGACATCCAGAAAACTAGTCCCAAATGCGAGATAGGGCAATGTTGCCGCAGCCATCCCCGTTTCGCCAGAGACATCCGTGAAGAAGCCGCCATCGTTGCGGTAAAGCGTATTCGGTTCGTTTTGGAACGTCGTGATGGTGACATCCATGTCGCCATCCTCGTCGTAGTCGCCGATCGCAACACCCATATTGGCCTGTGTCGCGCCTGTGATGCCGTAGGCAATGCCTTGCATCATCCCAAGCTCTTCGAACTTCAGTCCGCCAAGGCTCTTAAACAACGAGTTTGGCCCGAGGTCATTTGCGACGAAGAGGTCTGTCTTGGTATCACCATCCGAATCGAATGCCGCGACGCCAAGGCTGCGTCGTTGTTCGGTAGCGAGCTTGCTCTGCTTGGTGAAGTCGGTGAACGTACCGTTTCCGTTGTTACGATAAAACGTGTTTCGTGCCGCACCGTAGGTTGTGGGTCCGCAGGCGCCGCCTGGACATTTGATGTCATTCTTGACGGACCAGTTGCAATACCGCAGGACATAGAGGTCAAGGTCGCCGTCTTGGTCGGCATCAAACCACACAGACCCGGTGCACATCCCGCCGGCAGTCACTCCCGCAGCCTTTGTTACATCGGTGAAGGTGCCATTCCCATTGTTCTTGTAGAGAGTGTTCTTCCCGTACGCCGCCACATAAATGTCCGCAAAGCCATCG
>JBEEMN010000183.1:0-7024 GCA_041192625.1 Armatimonadota bacterium | reverse complement strand
TGCTGCAGCTGCATCGGGAGCTGCCGCATCGATGGAGGTTGTTTCATCACCATCGACGGCAACGGTAGGTTTACGTGTCCGACGCGGTTTAGGCGTAGCTTCCGGAGTAGATTCCGGCTGATTTCCGTTGTCTGCGACAATGGAATCTGGGGATTCGACGGATGCGTCGGCATCCGTAGTGGTACGGCGTCTTGCCATATTCAAACTTCCTTTTGGGACCCCGAACAAGTTGCGGGGATGAGAGGGAAACTGCAAAAGTGCAGTTCGCGGCCACGTTGGAGGTCCCTCGGCTTGGCTGTGGATTCGCTCGACACAGTCTCCCCGGGGCAGTCCACCAGAACGACCATTGCAACAATACCACAAATGTCAGACGCCCGATGACCAAGACGATTCGGATTGCATCTGATGACCCGGTATTGATACCATAGCATGACGATTTTATATCCGGCTGCATGACTGGCGTACGGGGATTACCTCGAGGAAGTGTGGCATCAAACCGGATGGGCCGTTCGCCTGGGCACGTTTTCCAACCCAGGAGATTTCACCGATGGAGCTCATCCCCGTCCGCTCTGCTTTGCTAAGTGTTTCCGATAAAGCTGGTCTGCTGCCGTTTGCCGAGCAGCTGTCCGCACTCGGTGTAAACCTCATCTCGACCGGAGGGACATCCAAAATGCTGGCGGATGCCGGCTTGCCCGTTCGCCCTATCGATGGCCTCACAGGCTTTCCGGAGATGCTGGATGGCCGAGTAAAGACATTGCATCCGTTTGTCCATGGCGGAATTCTTGCTGACCGTGACAAGCCAGAGCACATGGCAACAATCGCATCACATGGCATCGCTCCAATCGATCTTGTCGTCGTAAACCTCTACCCTTTTGCAGCGACGATTGCCAAGGAAGGCTGCACGATTGAGGATGCAATCGAAAACATCGATATTGGTGGCCCAGCGATGGTGCGCAGCACGGCAAAAAACCACCACGGTGTTGCAATCGTTGTAAGCCCATCGGATTACGCCCGGGTCATCGATGAGCTGACGACGCTCGGTGGCATCTCGTTGAAACTCCGTAAGGAGCTGGCAGCCAAGGCATATGCGCATACAGCAGCCTACGATGCGATGATTGCCTCTTACCTTGAGACGCAATACGCCACCGATGATGCTCCTGCGGAGCTTCCGGCCACCCTTCGGATCACTGCAACACGTGAGCAGGTCCTCCGCTACGGCGAGAATCCGCATCAAAAAGCAGCGTTTTACACCGTACGAAACACGACAGGTGAACCATGCATCGGGCGTGCAACCCGCCTCGATGCCAGCGGTAAGGAAGTTTCTTTCAACAACCTGTATGACCTCGATGGTGCACTGGAGCTTGTCAAGGAATTCCCGGAAGCTCCAACAGCAGCAATCATCAAACATGCAAACCCATGTGGATGTGCGCAGGGCGTTACGCTTGCGGATGCATTTGACCGTGCGCGTGCCGCTGACACCATTTCCGCCTTTGGTGGAATCCTCGCTGTGAACCGTATTCTGGATCTTGCAACAGCTCAGCGCATCACCGGGCCAAATACGTTCTTTGAGTGCATTGTGGCTCCTGGCTACGATGCGGATGCACGTGAGCTCCTTCTCACAAAGAAGAAGTGGGGAGCAAACCTCCGGTTACTTGAGGTCGGTTCCCTTGATGGTGGCCCAGGAAAGACGGGCTTGGTTATCAAACAGGTCATCGGTGGACTGCTCGTAGGAACACGTGACTATGCAGCCCTCGATCCACGTGACTTCGTTATTCCGACGCGTCGTACACCAACGAGTGATGAGCTCAAAGAGCTCATGTTTGCCTGGCGTGTTGTCAAGCATGTGAAGTCGAATGCGATTGTGATGGCAAAGGATGGCGCATTACGCGGTGTTGGCGCGGGACAGATGAACCGTGTGCGGTCCGTAAGGCTTGCCATTGAACAGGCAGCAGAACATGCAAGCGGATGTGTCCTCGCATCAGATGCGTTCTTCCCGTTCCCGGATGGCCCTGAAACAGCTGCGAAGGCTGGCATCACAGCTATCATCCAGCCAGGCGGATCCGTCAAAGATGATGAGGTTGTTGCAGTTTGCGATGACTACAACATCGCGATGGTCTTTACCGGAGTCCGACACTTCCGCCACTAAGAGTCCAGCTGAGTGTGCTGGTCCAGACTATGCCTGGGCCAGCACCAGCTGCACTGCTTCCACAGCCGTGCTAACAGGGTAAACACTAAGTTCATTCCGGACACCTGCTGGGAGCTCTTCTAAGTCCTCGACATTCCCATCTGGAATGACTACGTGTCGAATGCCCGCTCCGTGCGCAGCAACCAGCTTCATTGCGATTCCACCGACAGGAATAATGCGACCACGAAGACTGATCTCACCGGTCACAGCCATGTCGGCCCTGACAGGAATTTGCTTGTACGCGGAGATAAGGGAGATTGCCATCGCAAGCCCAGCACTCGCACCATCTTTTTGAACGGCACCGCACGGGACGTGGACGTGTGCATCCACGGATCTAATCTGGTCCCCACCGGAGGATTCGACGAGATAGGCTTTGACCCAAGTCCATGCAGTCCGTGCCGACTCCTGCATCACGGATCCAAGCTGGCCGGTAATCTCCAGCGCCTGTTCTCCCCGAATACTTGGCAGAAGTTGACTTTCGATTTGCACGAGATCACCGCCGCCGCTCGTGGCAACCATTCCGGTAACCGAACCCACTTCGGATTCCGGCAGAGCACGGGCTCGTGTCCTTGCAGATCTCCCCAAGATACTGACCACGAGGTCCGCAGTCACAGCACCCAGTTTTGTGTTTTCTTCTACCAGACGCAGTACCAGCTGCCGCATGATGGAGTCAATCTGACGACGCAGGCCTCTAACACCACCCTCATGCGTGTAATCTCGGATGATGGACTGAACAGCTTCATGGGTGAAACAGATGTCGTGACCACCGAGTCCGCAGCGACGCAGTGCTCCGGGAACAAGGTGGCGCTGTGCGATGTCAAGCTTTTCATCTTCGCTGTAGGCAGCAAATTCGACGACTTCCATGCGATCCCGAAGCGCTTCAGGAATGTCATCCAGGTTGTTTGCTGTGGCAATGAACGTCACCTGCGAAAGGTTTAGGGGCACATCAACAAAGTGGTCATGAAACTCGTGGTTCTGCTCAGGATCAAGGACTTCCAACAAAGCGCTTGCCGGATCACCACCGCGGTCTTTACCAAGCTTATCAATTTCATCCAAAAGAATAAGCGGATTGATAACTTTTGCTTCCCGCAACGCTTCGGCGAAGTGCCCGGGATACGCACCAGTATAGGTCCGGCGATGTCCACGAATTTCAGCTTCATCACGTACGCCGCCAAGCGCAATCCGAATGAACGGGATATTCAGAACGGATGCAATCGATGTGGCGAGCGATGTCTTTCCGACGCCGGGAACGCCAACAAAGCATAAGATCGGCGCTGTGTGCGCGGTGCCAGCCTGCTTTCGGACAGCTAGGTATTCATAAATACGCTTTTTCGCACTTGCCAAGCCAGAGTGGCGATCTTCAAAAATGGAGCGTGCTGTTGGGATGTCAATCGTCATCGGTGCCGTCCGCGTCCACGGTAGCGACATCAACATATCGATTCTGTCTTTGGCGAGCGATGACTCAGTGCTGTTACTTGGAAGGCGCTCGTAGCGGGAGATTTCTTCTAAAATAACCTTGCGGACAGAATCTGGAATATCAGAATCTGCGGCAAGCTTCGCGGAATGAATGTTCCCATCTTCACGTGGATCGACGATATCCAACTCGGCTTGAATCGCTTTTAGCTGGTCACGGAGAATGTCAGCACGGTGGATGCGCTCAAAGTCATTATCGAGACGCTCCCGAATTTGCTGCCGCACCGCACTAACATGCTTTTCACGCATCAGCAGCGCATGAATCATGTTCAAGCGCCTACCAGGATCGACTTCTGAAAGAAGGGCTACTTTTTCTTCCAACGTTGTCGGTAGATATGGACCAATCTGGTCGGAAATACAGCTTGGGTCCAACGTACCGGAAACAGCCGCCAGTGCATCTGGGTGGGAAATGACTCCCTCTTCAACAAGGAGCTCAAATCCTTCAACGACTAAACGAGCAAGCGCCTGGCGCTCTACAGCATCGACCTCAGATTCCACATCAGTAGGGTAACACGCGCAATGCCATCCTGGAGCCATGCAACATTCTCGATGGTCGCCAGAACACCGACATTGACGAGATTGTCTGCGGATGCTTCATCGGAGATGTCACGCTGCGTAACGAGGAGGACCTGTCCATCGTGGTACTGCTGACTTTGCTCAATGGCTCTTACCGAACGCTCACGGCTTGCGAGGAGTGGAAAGTGTGCCCCAGGGAAGTAAACCGCATCGCGTACAGCGACTACTGGAAGAATAAGCCCGGGGAGGGCTTCATCAAGTCCGACCTCACAGATCTGATCGATTACATCCTGTGCATTAGTAAGACTTGTCTGCGGGTTCAACTGGGCGTCCATGAGATGCACTCTAGGTCACATGTCAGGATGGAGTAATGATGAAAATACTTGCTTTCGCAATTCTGCCATTCGGCGGAGTTTCAACGTTAACGGCTGGAAGTTAGCTGCCTATGGTTCGGGTGCGGAATGAACGTAAATGGGATTTGCAAAAAACCAGGGTTTTATAAACATCGCACAACCACCAAAACCGAGTGCATACGTATACGCTTCCACCCGATAAACACCCTCACTGTCGAGCAAAAGACTGGTATGTGTGTTTCGTTCTTTATTTAGAATGATTCCATTTCGCAGAATAACGACAATCGTATTTTGGGGAACAACAATGTGCAGTGTGTCTCCAATGAAAGCATCATCTCCGGGCACGGCACCCTGCTGCGTTTCAACGACGACCCCATTAAGCGATCGGACGAGGTCATAACAAATGATGCTGCGACCTTTGAACAATGCAAGCTCTGCCGCGGGACCAATAGCAGCACTGTTGTCAACATAAACATGTGTCGATAGCGCACAAAACGAGTCAGCATAGCTTGGAAACTTATGCCACTTCTTTCCAATCCGGGTAATGCCGTGTGCATCGAGAGCGCCGATTCCAGCATAACGTCCGTGTCTGGAAAGCTCTTCATCCCATTTAGCAAACGATTCATCCGGCCGATCGATCATCCAGCGAATGGCAGCCCGAAGTCCAGCAACCCGCCAAAGGATGAGGACAACCGCAAGCGACAGAAAGTTTATATGATCGCGGGCGACTGTAGAGAAGTTGATGACTTCAAGCCCTGTCGTTCCGGATGTCTCCCACGCATCCCATGGATGCTTCATGTCAAAGGGAAGCGAAATCGCGGCGATGCCTCCCGCATTCAGAACGGCATCGATGGCCATTTGCGGTTCTAGCCGGGGTTCGAGTTGAAACGTTGCCGGTAGATTCCCAGCGAGGAGAAAGGCTCCACCTTTGACGGTGATTTCGTTTCCAACTCGAAGGAACGGTGCTTTGTCAGCGTAACGCTCAACGTAGCCATCCCGGGCTGCCGCAACGCTGTTATGGTCTGTAAGGAAAACGAAGTCAAACTGTTCACTCGCAGCGGCGTCCATCACATCTTCCACCGTGCCAGCACCATCTGAATACTGGGCCGTATGGCAATGAATTACTCCGCGTAGGCGCTTGATATCGGTTCTGGGGATGAACGGCTTCTCTGCATTGCCCACCGGAACGAACCATACGAGGAAGCGTAGCTTACGCCAAAAACCGGATGCTCCCAGTATGCGCGCCGCGATCCGTTTCTTTGCCTGTTTACTTGACATACTTTAAATGGAAAGGCACCTTCTGACATTTCTGCCGGAAGGTGCCACGGGTCATCAGAATGTGATCAGCTGGCCAGTCTTCGACGATTCGTAAATAGCTTCCAGAATCTCAGAGACAACCAATGCCTGGTCAGGCGTTACGACAGGCTCGGTGTCGTTACGGATTGCATCAATCCACTTCTGTGCTTCAATGTGCTCGGCTTTTGCCGTGGCACCATCGTAGAAGGCAACTCCTCCACCGCCTAGGTCAACCTTGAGGTCATAGAGACGGCTGTTCTTCTCACCGTTTACGTGAAGACCACCGCGCATATCTGCACCGGCATCGGTTCCATAAAGAGTACAGATTGCTTCTCCGGTCTCACGTGTGTTGAGTGCCCAGCTGGATTCAAGGAAAATCGTGGCGCCATTGGCGAGCTCGATAAATCCAAACGCACTGTCCTCTACCGTGTACTGCTTAGGATCCCATGGACCCCAGGCATTGGCAGCATTTTCACGGTCTGCGAGCTTACGGTAAACCGAACCCTTGACAGACTTGACATTGTAATTATTCATCAACCAGAGGGTCAGGTCGAGTGCGTGCGTTCCGATATCGATGAGTGGGCCGCCACCCTGTGCTTCTTCATCTAGGAAAACACCCCAAGTCGGAACGGCGCGGCGACGAATGGCATGTGCCTTTGCAAAGTAAACTTCACCAAGCTCTCCATCATCAACGAGCTGCTTGAGGTACTGGCTATCCGGTCGGTGGCGGCTCTGGTAGCCGATTGTCAGTTTCTTACCAGATTCGCGCGCAACATCGCGCATGAGACGAGCACCGGCGGAAGTCTTCGCCATTGGCTTCTCACACATCACATGGTTACCAGCCTGCAACGCTGCAATTGTGATCGCATCATGTGAGATGTTTGGTGTGCAGACATGGATGACATCGATTCCGCCTGCGTTGAGGAGGTCCATGTAGCTGGTGTAGACCTTTGCTCCTTGGATGCCATATTCCTGCGCAGCCTTCTCGGCCTTGGAAGCATCGATGTCGCAGAATGCAACCTGCTCAACCCCAGCGACGGTCTTCAAGCTAGGCATATGCTTGCCGTTGGCGATCCCACCGCATCCAATGATGCCGACTTTGATTGTGGACATTTGAAACTCCTTCACACACGTTTAAGTGTCAATCTTAGGAGACACACAAAACATGCAATTCGTTTCAAGTATACCAAGCAACAATGCC
>JBEEMN010000182.1:0-5223 GCA_041192625.1 Armatimonadota bacterium | reverse complement strand
GGGGAGCCCTGCAGTCATTGCCAGCATGGGAGCGGCGGCGGTGATTGTGTTTCAGTTTCCCGAGAGCCCGGCGGCGCGCGTCTGGCCGATTCTTGGAGGGCATTTGGTCTCGGCATTGATCGGGGTGACGGTGTCGCAGCTCATCCCAGATCGGATGATTGCAGCCGGTGTCGCGGTCGGGTTGTCTCTCTGGGCGATGGCTGTGCTTCGCTGCATGCACCCTCCCGGAGGTGGAACAGCGCTGGTTGCCGTCCTGGGCGGTGATGCGATTCAGGATGCTGGCTACCGATTTGTGCTGCTCCCAACGTTCATCAATGCATTACTGCTTGCCGGCTTTGCCAGCCTGTTTGCAAGGTTGACATCAAAGCCAACAGACGACAATTTAGCCCGGTAAACCTAAGCAAATCCTCAATGAACCCGTGGTACATTCGCGGAATGAGCACTGTTGCAACTGCAAAGATGTCGCCTAAGGACAGGGTACTTTCCATTGATGCCCTCCGTGGCTTTGATATGTTCTGGATTATTGGTGGCGCGAGCTTCCTTGAGGCAATCGGTGCCCGGTGGCCGAGCAAGATCATGGATGAAGTGGTCGCCCAGTTCTGCAGCCATGTGGAGTGGGCAGGCTTTCGCTTCCACGACTGCATCTTCCCTTTGTTTCTGTTCATTATTGGAGCCACGCTCCCGTATTCGATCGGACGCAGGATGGAAGCTGGAGACTCAAAAGCATCATTGGTGCGCAAGATCATCACCCGCTTTGCCTGGCTGACGTTCTTTGGCCTCCTCATCAATGGCCTTACCAAGCTTGAGCCATGGAGTGACTTGCGCCTCTTTGGTGTTCTCCAACGTCAGGCATTTGGCTATCTCGGCGCGGCGCTGATTTACCTCTATACCAAGCCGCGAGCCCAAGCCCTTGTGACGATTGGTATCTTGGTTGGGTACGCGGCGGTTCTGCGATTTGTGCCAGTTCCTGGGCATCCACTAGGTTCCTTTGATGAAGCGGGTAATGTTGCAAACTACTTCGACCGGCTGATGTTGCAGCCTGGTCAGCTTTACAAGGAGTATGGAGATCCTGAGGGGCCTCTTTCGAACATTCCATCCGTTGCAACGGCACTGCTGGGCTTGCTCGCTGGAACGTACATCAAGAAGAGCTCCGACAACGGTACGCGTAAGGCCACATTGCTTGTTGGTTCAGGTTTGCTGATGTTCACCACTGGATGGATTTGGAATATCTGGCTACCCGTGGTCAAGAAAATCTGGACCAGCTCGTTTGTGCTGGTCGCAGGCGGTTTAAGCCTTGTGCTCCTCGGGGTGTTTTATTACATCCTCGATGTCCGCAAATGGACGAAGGGCTCTCTGTTCTGGGGCGTGATTGGCGCGAATGCGATTACTGCGTACATGGGGACGCATATCGTCGACTTTGATGGAATATCCGAGAACTTCGTACGTGGCCTTATGACGCATTTCCCGCTTTACAAGGATATTTTCCTCAGCGGCGGCGCGCTCATCTTTGTGATGCTTACGCTGTGGGGGTTGTACAAAAAGGATGTCTTCCTGCGGGTTTAGTCGCAAGGTGTTTTTCTTAAGTCAAGCCGCTCAGGGTAACCCGGGCGGCTTTTTGTCGTTTCTCTGTAGAGCTCCTTCATCCAAATAGAGTTACTTTTAGTTCAAACATTGCTATGCAATCGATTGCAATCATGGATAATACCCATTGCAATCGATTGCAATGATGTGTATATAGAAGATGTATCGCAAATGATGAAGCTCGAAGATATCGCAAAACTGGCCGGAGTATCCCACTCAACGGTCTCCCGTGCACTCGCCGGGAGCACCCTGGTGAACCGCGCGACACGCGAGCGTATCGAGGCAATCGCAAATGACCATGGCTACATGGTCAATCAGGTCGCCCGAAACCTAAAGCTCCAGCACACCAACACCATTGGCCTCATCGCTCCCGAGCTCTCAAATCCGTATTACCCAAAGCTCATCCAGTGCATCGCCGACTATGTCAGCGCTGCCGGATACTCCCTTCAGCTCCACCTCAGTGGCAAAAATCAGGAAAACGAAGACAAAAGCCTCGTTAACCTGAGAAACAATCGGGTCGATGGAATCCTGCTCGTAACGGGTGAACATGGACTGATGGCCTCTGAATACGCCGCTGGGCTTCATAAATCCGGCATCCCTATCGTCCTCATGGGGTGGTTTCCCGGCGCGGATGCATTTGATTTTGTTACCGGTGATGATGCGGATGGCGCGCGGCAGATTGCTCGGCACCTCCTCGATCTTGGCCATAAAAACATCGCGGTTATCGGCAAACCCGTCCATCGTGGGCCTTTCGACAGAACCACCGCTTTCATCAATGAAATCGCGCAGGGTGGTCTGGTCATCGATGCAGGTAACTGTTACGAGATCACCTCTGAGCAGGATGCAATCCTTGCAGTAAAGCAACTACTTCAAACCGAGCCACGCCCGACGGCGATATTTGCCTACCAAGATTCCATCGCACTCGTCGTCTGCAAGGAACTGCAGGCTGCGGGCATACGCGTTCCTGATGACATATCGGTCATCGGTTTCGATGACCTTGATATGGCATCGTATGTCTCACCTGCACTGACAACCGTCGGTTGCCATATCGATGCAATGGCAAAAGCACTGGTGCAACGCTTAACCGAGCGCATAACGGGCGAAACCGCTGCGGCGGAGCCGGTCGGTGTGGTCGTCCCAACACGGCTCATCACACGGCAATCGAGTGGCCCAGCACACGACATCTCGAGCTGAACAATTCAAGGGGAAATGACATGAACATCAAACATCCAGTAATCACCAACGTGAAGTCCATTTTGTGCATTTGTGGAGCTATCACCGCACTCGTGTTAGGACAACAGTCCACATTCGCAGCTCCTCCGGCGCTGCACACAGTCGGAAACAAGCTCGCTGATACGAAAGGGCGTACCGTCAGGCTGCAGGGAGTCAATGTCCCAAGCCTCGATTGGGATCCGGCAGGCGAGCGCGTGTTGGAGTCCATCGATGTCGCGCTTTCCTCATGGAACGCAAACATTATTCGCATCCCCCTGACCCAGGATTTCTGGTTCGGCTACCACAAAGGGCAAAAGTCAACGCTAACGGAAAGTAACTACCAAAAGTTGGTGGATGCCGTCGTCAGCCGCATTTCTGCTGCAAACAAGTATGTCCTTCTCGATTTGCACTGGAGCGATGGCGGCGTATGGGGTACGCACGTTGGTCAGCACGCGATGCCGGATGACAACTCTGTATTGTTTTGGAAGAGCGTAGCAAAGCGTTTTGCCAACAATCCGGCAGTGCTGTTTGACCTCTATAACGAGCCGCATGATGTGTCATGGGATGTGTGGAAGAACGGCGGGGCGGTGGATGAACGTAACGATGACCCGGCGCGCGGTAAGCATCTTGAGTACCACACACCCGGGATGCAGGCGCTTGTGGACACAGTACGTGCTACCGGTGCAAAAAACATCGTTGTCGCAGGTGGCCTCGACTGGGCATATGACCTACGGGGAATCGTTGCGGGCAGCGCACTCACCGAGCGTGGTGGAAACGGCATCATGTATGCCACCCACATTTATCCTTGGAAGAAGGACTGGGATGTCAACGTCACTCCGGCGGCAGTCAAGTACCCGGTCTTTGTTGGAGAAGTTGGCACAAAGCCTTGGCATGAAGGCGAGCCCGCTCATGAAAATGTTTATACCGAAGCATGGGCTCCGGATGTCATCAAGTATATCCAGAAGCATAACCTCTCATGGACGGCATGGAGCTTTCACCCAAGTGCGAACCCTTGTCTAATCACCGGATGGGACTACACACCAACAGAGTATTGGGGGCGCTATGTGAAAGCTGCTCTGGCTACGAAAAAGAAGTAGTCAGGGTAAAGCTTTCTCGACACTTTGCGTAAATGATGACTGGAGTATGTAAATGGAAACAATCGATATCAATGGTAAGTGGGCTCTTGTAACGGGGGCAAGTCGCGGCGTCGGACGCCAGATAAGCCTTGGACTGGCCCGTGCTGGATGTAATGTCGTGCTGCATAGTCGTTTGATTGATAGCACCGCAACGCTTGCGGCGGAGCTACACGACCTTGGCGTTCAGACACATCAGGTTGCCGCTGAGCTCTCAAATGCAGCTGAGCTGACTACCATGCTGGAAACGCTATTACAGACCGGTCCTGCGATTGACATCCTCTACAACAATGCCGCAGCTTAGTATTCCAGATGAAGATTATCAGCGCAGCTTCCAAGTCAATGTGATCGCGCTCTCACGTATCTGCCATGCATTCATTCCAGGCATGAAGTCGCGTAAATGGGGGCGCATTATCAACGTCACCAGCGGCATCCAGGATCAGCCTGAGCTGATTGCGTACTCCATTTCCAAGGGTGCAGTTGATAAGTTTACGACCGATACATCCGGGCACTTGGCTGAACATGGTGTCCTCATGAACACGCTGGATCCGGGTTGGCTGCGTACTGACCTTGGTGGGCCAAATGCTCCTGGTGATGTCACATCTGTGCTGCCGGGTGCGCTTGTACCGGTGTTCACTGAAACGACGCACGGGGAGTTGTTCCGGGCACAAGATTACGCGAGCGACCAGGCGTAGCTTCTAAGCGATACGCATCGGGGATGCACAATCCTTTTGTTCATCGCCGCTAATGTTGATCGACCGGGGTGCCCCCGGTCGATGCTTGTTTAATCGGAATGAAAGGGGCTCTCACGGCTGTATTCTTGCAGACAAGGGTATCGGGATTCTAGGAGTTGATAGCGTTTCTGAGGGCGAATGTGTTGGCCAGACGCATGTGCTATTCTCGGATGCTGCTCTTTGTCTTATGGTCGCTTGTGGACAGTTTTCAGACGGAAATTGATGTCGCGTATATGGTGTAAACGGTTTTTATACTGAAACTAAATTATTTACTTATTACCTACTTATCCGTTCGCAAA
The DNA here is from genome assembly GCA_041192625.1 of Armatimonadota bacterium. Classification (GTDB taxonomy): domain Bacteria; phylum Armatimonadota; class Armatimonadia; order Armatimonadales; family Armatimonadaceae; genus CAIRTT01. The sequence goes on along the minus strand of JBEEMN010000182.1, from coordinate 264 downwards.
CTGGAACATTGCTGCCTTTTCGTGTGTAAATGACAACATGTCGCAAGAAAAGGTCAATTCATCTCCAAAAATGGTCGGTTCATCTATCAAGGCAGACTTGCAGGCTTCGCTTGTAGTCTTCCTAATTGCGGTTCCACTCTCCCTCGGAATCGCCCTTGCATCCGGCGCTCCAATCATGGGCGGGCTTATCGCAGCCGTCATCGGTGGCATCGTGATCGGTGGTATTGGCGGTAGTCCACTCCAAGTTTCTGGTCCAGCCGCTGG
>JBEEMN010000181.1:0-4353 GCA_041192625.1 Armatimonadota bacterium | reverse complement strand
CATTCTCGCGCTGCACACGCGTGGGGTTGTCTTGTCACCGGATGTCGACATCGAGCAGCTGGCCGCCGAAACCGATGGCTATAGCGGTGCGGATTTGCGTGCCCTAGTCAACGATGCCGGCCTTGAAGCACTGGTTCGAATCACGGATGAAGGCGGCGCTGAGTGCCTCACAACCGAGGACTTTGAACACGCGAAGCGCGCAATACAGCCAGAAGTCGCACCCGGGCGGTAGTTTCTAACCGCGGGCAGCAAACCACTCACGCGCAAGAATTGCGTAGAGATGGCTGTCCAGCCAGCTGCCATCCGTGTCCGGATAGCACTCTAGCATTTGGCCTTCGAGGCGAAAACCGAGGCGTGTCAGTAACCGTATTGAGCGAACATTACGCGGGTCGGTATCTGCCGCAATACGATGCATATCCCATTCGCCAAATGCATGGTCAAGCATCGCGGTGACCGCTTCAACCGCGTAACCATTCCCTTGAAAACGGTTAGCAAGCGTGTAACCAAGCATCGCCTGACGGCCATTAGAAAGATCACCGAGAATGGCGATGTCGCCTATAAGCTCATCGGTTTCCAGCAGCCGGATGGCAAACTGACAGCTGCCTGAAAACTCGTCAAGCGTTGCATCCGCGGCCCAAAGGACAAAATCGTTGGCATCCTTGCGCGAATACGGCACGCTCCATGACTGGAAGCGTGCCGTTTCAGGTTCGTTGCGATAAGCGTGAAAGTACAGCGTGTCTGACTCCACAAAGGAAGTAATCCGTAGCCGCTCCGTCACCAACTCGACATCAGTTCTTTGGGGCATTTGCCTTGAAGCGGCCAAGAATGAACTGCTTGTCACTTGCTGACAGCTTCTTGCCGGACTTGTCGAGGTAGTCTCCAAAGAGCTTAACTTCCTCATCTGTTGCTGGGCAGCCAAGATTTTTGTTCTGTCCGGTTGGCATCAGGTTGGAGTCGATCAGCTTTTTGCCTTTGGCATCGAGTGTCGCAAAAAATGGAATACCGCCACCCGCGCCGCCAAGACTGTTCAGCCACTTCTCACCATTTGGGTTTTCAAATGGCTTCTTTGGGCCTTGCTCAAGCACATCGAGGGTGACGACAACGAACTGCTTGTCAAAGCGCTCGCGTACCGCTGGCTCATCCAGCGTTTTTTCCATGAGGCGGCACCAGCCACACCAGGTTGCTGTAAAGCGAACAAAAACAACACGGCCAGACTTTTTGGCATCCGCAAGAGCATCCTTGATGAGGATATCCGCGTCCTTTGGAGCAACCGTAGGGGCCTGAGCGGCTGCGGACGATGTCTGCTTTGTTGCAGGTGTGGTCGGGGTTGCAGGTGTGCCCTGAGACCCCAGGGTTCCGATCAACGCAACCATCGAAATGATTCCGAGCATCATGCTTTAACTCCATTTTTAGCAAAGTGTGCAACGAGGCGCTTTACGCCATCAGCCGCATCATCCGCGCGGTAGCTTGGCCGATAATCCGCATGGAATCCATGCCCAGCTTCGGGGTAAACGACAAACTCTCCAGAGATTCCCGTCTTTGGAAGGATAGCTTTCATCGCATCGATTTGTGTCAACGGTATGCCGCCATCCTTTGCTCCGTAAAGTCCCAAGACAGGTGCTTTGAGCTTGGTCGCGATATCCAGCGGCTGTGTTGGTGTGAGAGCAGTTCGGTTGCCATCGAGGCGGCCGTACCACGCAGCCCCCGCCTTGAAGCGGGTTCCGTGCGCGCAAGCCAGCCAAACAACACGTCCACCCCAGCAGAAGCCAGTGATCCCAGCCTTCTTCGCATCCGCCTGCTTTTGCTTGCCGACCCAGTCCATCAGGGAATCGATATCAGACATCACCTGCGCATCCGGCACTTTGGAGACGATATCCGCCATGATGGAGCTCATCGGGGCCTTGGTCGCATCCCCTTGGCGTTGATACAGATTTGGGGCGACTGCATAGAAACCAAGCTTTGCAAAGCGGCGGCAGACATCCTGAATATGCTCATGCAGTCCGAAGATTTCCTGGATGATGACGATGACGGGAGCCTTTTTTGCCGCTTTTGGATGTGCCACGTAGACATTCATTTCCACGCCATCCGCACACTTGAACGTCTTCATGCCGACATCGAGGCCATCCGGGCTTGTCTGCACATAGGATGCTTCCACAGGGGAAACGGCGAGTGCAAACCCGGCGCCAATCAGTCCGGAAACCAGTGTCCGTCGTGAGACAGCAGCATCCGTCGGGACCCACTTATCGTTCTCAAGTTCCATTCATCTACCCTCCTTGCCAACCAGCAACCGCCTCTGGCGACTGTCTAGTCACCGCGGAAGAAGTCACCCAGTAGTCTGCCGAAAATATGCCCGAGGAACAGGATGTTTCCTCCAAAGGCCAGGGTTTCGCCGAAGCCGGCACCGCCAAAGACAGCGAGCATCAACCCTGCTGCCGTCACTGTACCGTAAAGCATTCCAACCGAGCGGTGGAAGCCATCCTGGGCAACGGTGATGCCGATATGCGCCAGCATCCCAAGCGGATAGAACACAACCCCGAGAACCAAGAGCGCAGGTCCGGCTGGAAATCCGCCTGCGGCAGCATGTCCTCCCCCGATAAGAAACTCATCCTCAAAGCGTCGAACATCCCCGGTCACCGACTGAATCAAACCGAGCCACCCGCCGATAGCAATGGTCATCAGCATGAATTGGATGCTCCAATTCTTCACGAAGTCGATTCCAGCGCTTGGGTAGTTTGGCTCGCTGAGGTACCAGAAGCCAATCATCATTATGGCCGCCGAGTATCCCACCAGCTTGATCAGGGCCTGTAGCTTTTGTTGTTTGCGCGAAAGAAACGCACCATGATGGGCACCGCCGCCGCGGGGGGGCTGCACGTGCGCCGAACGGCTTGTTGTCCGATGGAGGCGCTCCAGTTTCATCCGGGCCGACCCATTAAACTGGTCAAACTGCAGACAAAATGTGTAGTGCTTCGCGGCATCATCGAGGCGGCCCTGCTGCATGTACACATCACCCATAATTTCCTGCGCCATCGCATTTCGGTGATTATGAGAGAGCGATCGGATGGCGTGTTCTTTCGCCTCGATAAAGCGTCCTTGAAAGTAGCACTTCCGGGCAAGCTCAGCGTATTTTTCGGACTCGATGTGGGCTGCCTGGACATTTTGCGGCTGCGGACGTACGCCTCCACCTGTATTCGCACCGCGCTGCGTCTGGGCCTGCGGGGGCGGTGTCGGACGTGCAGCCCGCGCTTGCATTAAGAGCTCGGCATCGTAGACCGCACGCGCATCGGCATCCCCGAGGATACGGTACGCATCCGCGATGGCGGCAAACTTCCGAGCCGCGCCTGGGTCTCCCGTGTTGACATCCGGATGGTAGGTACGCGCAAGCTCACGGTAGCGCCGCTTGATTTCATCCGCGGTAGCCGTCGGCGTGATCTCGAATGTCTGGTAGTGCGTCCGGGTTGCCATACGTGTCTTTTAGCTGCCTACGTTATTCAGATTAGTGAAATAGCCTGAGTAGAACTGAATCACAATGATACCAACGATGACAGCCGCGAGGAGGAGCATCCCGACGCCCGCATAAACCGCATACTGGCTTGCCTTCATGTCGGCATCGGACTCGAGGTAGTCTGCAACCTTGTCCATCATGATGTCCAATGAGCCGGTTTGTTCTCCCGTGCGGGCCATCTGGACGGCGATTGGCGAAAGCAAAGCTGTGCTCTCAAGCATCGCACTCAGCCCGCCACCTTGCATCAGAATCGGGACAGACTCCACCATCCGGAGTCCAATTGCACGGTTTCCACAGGCGCGCGCGGCGATGTCAACGGCGGTTGGGAGGAGGACGCCTCCTGAATAAAGCGCACCAAGGGCACGGGTAAAGCGCGCCGTGGCGTAGGATTGCGCCACACGTCCGGGACCTGGAATCAGCATCATGATGCGGTCAAGGAATGCCCCAATGCGTGGAAATTGGTTGATAAAGCGGCTGGCATACCAAAGCGCAAAGATAACGGCTGCGGTGATGCCGGCGAAAATCAACTTGGACTGCACGAGTGCCGTGCCCGCCTGCCCCATCCCGGCGCCTGCCCAGCCAACAATCAGAATGACCAAGCCTGCGACGGCAAGTGTGATTTTCGGCTTGAGTGTTTCGCGCTTGAGCTTGCGACGAATCTCGATTTCCCGCTCGAGGTAGTGTGCAAGGCGTGAGCACATGACTTCGAGGAGACCGCCCATTTCACCCGCACGTATCAGCTCGCGCTGCATCAGGGTAAATGTATTCGGGTATTTCTCCATGGCTGCCGATAAGGGTTGGCCATTTGAAATCATCGTGGCCGCATCGGCAAGAATGCTCTTGAGCTTGCC
>JBEEMN010000180.1:0-4622 GCA_041192625.1 Armatimonadota bacterium | reverse complement strand
GCTGCGCACTGTCATCATCTTGGATGAGCTCAAAAGCTCCACGCTGGAAGTCTCGGCATGGGACGATGGTGCCATCTGAAAGAACGGCTGAAATGCGCTTGATGGTGACCCAGGTGTGTGGGAGAACATGAATCGATCTGCGGTTGGTCTCTTTGAAATCGGTGGGTTGGATATGAAGATAGATGTCCTTGTGAAACATCATCTGCCGTACTCCATGCCCCATAGGTTGACATCCAGTTACGGCCAACAGAGCAATAGAGACATATGCGAACAGCAGCTTCATCGGCAACGAGTGTAGCCTACCTCCACACCCTCTCCCAACGGGTATGCTGTTCTGGCAGATAACTTTAATACATGTCCTGACCGGAAATGTGCTTGAGTTGACCGGTTTTGTAGCCGAAATTACCCTATGGCCGTTTGCCCTGTGAAACATCACAGGGCTATACTTTGGATTGGTGTAACTGTGCAATGACGCAGGGGGGAAAACCATGAACAAGCTGATCGCGGGTGCCGTCGCATTACTCATCACAATGAGCTCTGCCGTTGCTTCAGGACCGAAGAAATTACTGGTCGTTACCGTGACCAAAGGATTCCGCCATGCGGATTCGATTCCGGTTGCTGAGCGTGTTATCGCTGAGCTTGGCAAGAAGTCTGGCAAGTTCGAGGTGGACTACGTCCGCACGGATGCCGAGATGGCTGAAAAGATGACCGTCGAAGCGCTGAAGAAGTACGATGGCGTTTTCTTTGCATCCACAACGGGTTCCTTGCCACTCCCTGACAAGGAAGGCTTCCTTGCGTGGGTACGCTCGGGCAAGGGCTTTGCCGGAGCACATGCGGCATCTGACACGTTTCACGACTTTGTTCCGTATTTGGAAATGGTGGGCGGTGAGTTCAAGACCCACGGCCCGCAGGTAGAAGTCGAGTGCATCGTCCAGGATGACAAGCATCCAGCGACAAAGCATATCGATAAGTCAATCAAGGTTTTCGATGAGATTTATCTCTTTGACCGCTACGACAAGAACAAGATCCATTTGCTGCTCGACTTGGACAAGCATCCTAATACGAAGGAAGCTGGCCACTTTGGTATCGCGTGGTGCAAGTCCTACGGCAAGGGAAAGATGTTCTACACGGAGCTCGGGCACCGCGTAGATGTCTGGGAGAAGCCTTGGTACCAGGAACATGTCCTAGGTGGGATTTTGTGGAGTCTTGGGTTGGCCAAGGGTAGCAGTGACCTCCCGAAGGCAAAGTAGTTTCGGTAGTTCCCGGGAATCAAACCGGTGGATGGGATGGATATTGTAATGAGTGAAGAGTCAAATGTAAGCCGTCGCGAGATGTTTGGTGGCGCGTTGGCACTGGGTCTGCTTGTGGGTGGAGCATCCGCGGCCAATGCCGTTGAGTTGATTCCTGAATCCCATGAGCAGGGTAAAAAGCCAGCTGCAAAGCCGGCACAAAAGCCTGCGGCTAAGGCAGCCACGCCTGCAGCAGCGGCGCCACCAGCATATCCAGCCGATCCTCCAAAGCCTACCGTCAGCTGCGCTGTCATCGGCCTTGGTGAGCAGGGCCGCGAAGTTCTCAAGGCATTGGATTACCTTGGCAATGCGGACATCAAGCACATCATCGATGTCTACGAGCCAAGCCACCGCCGCGCTGGTGAGATTGCCCCAAAGGCTGCCACGGGAACGGATTACAAGGCTGCGATTGCGGATGCATCCGTAAAGACAATCTTTGTCGCCACCCCAACACACCTCCACCGTGAGATCGTGGTTGCCGCGCTCGAAGCTGGCAAGCATGTTTTCTGTGAAGCGCCGATTGCGAACACTATCGAGGATGCACGTGCAATCGCACAGGCTGCCAAGAAGGCTGCAGAAAAGGGTGTTGTCTTCCACACTGGTTTGCAGGAGCGCACCAACCCACAGCACCATCACGTATGGAAGTTTGTGACAACCGGTGTTCTCGGACCAAACCTCACCACCTGTAAGTCACAGTGGAACAAGAAGACATCCTGGCGCAAGACGGCTCCAAACGGTGCCCGTGAAGCAGCACTGAACTGGCGTCTCAGCAAGTCGGTCAGCCTTGGCCTCGTCGGTGAGATTGGTATCCATCCGCTGGACACAGCAGCATGGTTTGTCAAGAGTGAACCGATTGCTGTCACCGGCTTTGGCTCGCTGACGAACTGGAAGGATGGCCGTGAGGTTGCAGACTCGGTCACGGCTGTGCTTGAGTTTGCGAACGGTGTCCGGATGGTCTTTGATGCCACCCTCTCTAACTCATTCGCAGGTAACTACGAGCAGTTCCAGGGCTCGGATGCAGCGATTATGCTGAAGGATCCGATTGACAAGAACACGCGTGCATGGATGATCAAGGAAGCGGATGCAACCGCGCTTGGCTGGGAAGTCTATGCGTACCGTGAGGCGGTTGGTGATGACACGGGTATTGCGCTGGTCGCGGATGCATCCAAGCTCCTCAAGCGTGGTCTCGAGCCAGGTAAGAACCGTAATGTCGATCCGAAGAAGACACCGGTGTATTACGCTTGTGATGCCTTCCTCGATGGCGTACGTGCGGGCAAGCAAACGGAATCGGATGCGGTAGTCGGCTACCGTGCGACGGTCGTTGCGATTCGTGCAAACGAAGCGGTATTGAACGGCGGACGTGTCAATATCACAAAGGAAGACCTCACTATCTAGTTAGTAGGTCGGGTTGGATTTGGGCTTCGGATAAACCCGGGGCCCATGTCGGATGTGGTGCTGAATGGTTTTCCGTTCAGAACCAAAAAAGAGAGACCTCACCGTCTAACAAGCCGGTCGGGTTGGATTTGGGCCTCGGAAAAACCCGGGGCTCATTTATACAGGAATAGGAATAATTATGGAAAGTGGAACCAACGGCGCATCCCGTCGTGATTTTCTTAAAGTAGCCACCGGCGCAGCCGGAGCAGTTGTAACGGGTGTCGCAGTCGCGCCAGCAACCGCACAAACCCCAGTGGCAAAGGGCCCAGCAACCATCACAACAAGTGGTGTTGCACACCCAGTCGCAGATGCACCTAACATGAAGGGTGGCATCTTCCCGAAGGGCACCGTGATGGCAACCGGTCGTGTGATCGGCGCCAATGACCGTATCATCCTCGGCTTCGTCGGTTTGGGTGGACAGGGCACCAATGGTCACCTCCGTGGCTTTGTGGATGATGGCCTGAACCGCAACACCAAGGTTGTCGCAGGATGCGATGTCTACGATGCATACAATGTCCGTGGTGCTGACATCATCAAGAAGGCAGCTGACAAGGGTGGCGATGCCAACCCATTCATGACCCGTGACTACACCAAGCTCTTGGCCCGTAAAGACATCGATGCGATCATGCTTTCGACGCCTGAGCACTGGCACTCACAGATCGCTATCCACGCGATGCAAGCGGGCAAGCACGTTTATATCGAAAAGCCACTTAGCCGCTACTTGGATGAAGCATTCCAGGTTCATGACACCGCTGTTGCAACCAAGCGTGTTGTACAGGTTGGTTCGCAGGGTTGTTCCGATGTCCGCTGGCATGCAGCGGCGAAGGCCATCAAGGATGGACGTATCGGTACCCTCGTGATGGGTCAGGGCTCCTACTGCCGTAACAACCCTAAGGGCGAGTGGAACTACGAGATCCATGAAGGCATCGGACCAGCAAACTTTGACTGGAACCTCTGGCTTGGATCCGCACCACGCCGTGCATGGACCTTCGAAGGCTTTGCAAAGGATGGCGACCAGTTCGCACGTACCGACTCCGGTGCACGCTTCCGCCGCTATCGTAAGTACAACGACTACTCGGCTGGAATCATGGGCGACCTGATGCCACATAAGCTCCACCCATTCCTTATCGCATCCGGAAATCCTGAGTACCCAACCCGCGTTACTGCACTTGGAACCAACACCGTTCACGGACCTGGCACCAAGCACAATGACCGTGAAGTCTCCGACACCATCCAGGTGCTGGCTGAGTTCCCAAGCGGCTGGTCGATGCTCTTCGTTGGCTCCACTGTCAACGAGCAGGGTCTCCAGGACATGATCCGTGGCGACAAGGGAACGGTTTACTTTGGTAATGGCGTCGAAGTTAAGATCGAGCGCCCATATGCTGAAGACTACGAAGGCGGCAAGGTCGACACCAACGATGCATCGTTGGGCAAGTATGCGCCGTTTGAGAACATCCCAGCACACGAAAAGAACTGGCTTGACTGTATCCAGACCATCATTTCGCTGGCAGAAATGTCCGAGCGCAAGGGCAAGGCCATTTCGTTTGATCCTAAGACCCGCAAGGTCACAATGTAATCCCTACTGGGCTTATGTAAATGAGGCACCTCCCGGGAAACCGGGGGGTGTTTTTTCTTGTTTTTGGATGAATGAGATTCGACAAACCATCGGCGTGCAAGGCCACAATGTAATCCCTACTGGGGTTACGAAAACGACGTACCTCCCGGGAATCTGGGGGGTGTTTTTGTTCTTAAGGATGAGCGAACCAACAAAGAAACCTTGTTAGTGCAATCGTATTGCAACGATGTTTTCCATTGATGCCAAGACCCGCAAGGTCACAATGTAATCCCTACTGGGGTTATGTAAATGAGGCACCTCCCGGGAAACCGGGGGGTGTTTTT
>JBEEMN010000179.1:0-4372 GCA_041192625.1 Armatimonadota bacterium | reverse complement strand
TCCAATATCGTCTCAAATTGATCGCAGTGATTCACCCACGAACGACTTACCTGACCAGCAGCTGATTTCCCTGGCATCCGCCACACACAGGGGACCCGAATCGATTCATCATAAAAATTCTGGGGTATTGTGGCGTTTCCCTTGTAATACAAGCCATGATGGCCATTCATGTGACCATGATCACCCGTGTAGAGAACTGCTGTATTGTTCGCCGTTCCAAGCGCTGTCAAGTGATCCAGAACCCGCCCAACACATTGATCAATCGTTTCCACCGATGCTGCATACTGTGCCATCCGACGCTGATGCTCGTTTGGTAGTGGCATCTTCCCAGGGACTCTGGTGGCATTACCCGTGTATTTCTCAACCTTTACCGACTTCACAGGATTTGCAGCATAGTGATCTACTAAATGTTGGGGATGGTCCGTAAATGGCGAATGTGTATCCGTCAAACCAACGAACAGAAACACAGGTCGCTTGTCTGATGTCTCGCTGAGAAAGTCGATGGCACGGGATGTCAAAAAGTCAGATCGCTGACCAACATACGTGACATCACGTCCATTGTCGTTGAATCTACACTGCCCTCGATGCGGATACTGGTCTTTGTTCTCGCCAACATAGAAGTCGAAGCCAGGTTGATGCACCCACGATTGACCACAGTGCCACTTACCAATAAATCCGGTTCGATAGCCCCCATCATGGAGTGATGAAGCCAATGTCGGTAGACGTTCTGGAAGCCACTTCTTTGGAAATGTCTTTTCATCTATCCAGTCATGGATTCCATGTTGGCTTGGATACATTCCCGTCCAGAAAGACGCACGAGCAGGGCTACAGACAGGGCTTGGGGTGTACGCATTTGGGAAGTAAATGCCATTTGCTACCAATGAATCCAATGCCGGAGTGCGTAGCTCGGGAGTTCCAAAGCAGTTCGCCGCCCAAGGACCATGGTCATCGGTAAGGAAAACAACGATATTTGGCCGCATAACCCTCGTTTATGCCTTATCGAAATTCGGTATTGGTGACATTCCAATGGTCGCAAGAAGGCGAATTCCATATGCAAGCGCATCATCGCCAAAATCATATCCGGGCGTGTGCAGGTGGTACGGACAATCGGTTCCAAGGCGAAGCATCGCGCCTGGTACATGCTCCAAGTAATGAGCAAAGTCTTCCGCGCCCATCGTGGGTTCGTCCAACCAAGTGACAGTCCCGGCAACTGCTGGAGATGAAACATGACCAGCAATGTGATTGATGACAGCGTTGTTATTCACAACCGGAGGCGTTCCGATTTTCCAATGTACACGCACATCAACACCATGGGCGCTTCCAATCGCTTGAACCACACCATCGATCCTGGTCATTAGATGCGAGCGCGTATCGTGCTTTAGTGTCCGCAGTGTCCCGGCAATCGCGGCTGTATCAGGAATGATGTTTCTAGCTGTCCCCGCGTGGAACATCGTTACAGAGATAACCGCACTGTCAACTGGGCTCACATTACGACTAACAAGCTGCTGTAGTTCGACTACCATTGATGCAGCGGCCAATATCGGGTCTTTGGCGAGGTGTGGGTAAGCTGCGTGGGCTCCATGTCCCGTAATGGTGACTTCAAAGGTATCCGAAGATGCCATCGCAGGTCCGTGTTTGAGACCAATGGTACCAATCGGCAAATCTGGCCAGCCGTGGGACATCACGATGGCATCGACTCCATCTAGTCCCCCACCAGCGATCACGGAAACAGCACCGGAAACCGTTTCTTCTGCAGGCTGAAATAGGCACCGGACACGCCCACTGAATTGGTCTCGTAGCTGATTGAGCGTTAACGCAACGCCCAGCAACGTCGCTGAATGTCCATCGTGACCGCACGCATGCATCACGCCAGGAACTTGACTCGCATATGCAGCATCGGAGACTTCCTGAATGGGCAATGCATCCATATCTGCCCGGATACCCCAGCAGTTACCGCCGGGTAAACCTTCAATGGTGCACATCAGGCCATGCATACCCCCAAGACCCGACACAACAGATATCGCGTGAGCCTCCAAGATTGCCTGAATCCGACGGGCTGTCTGCTCCTCTTGCCCTGAAAGCTCAGGATTGCGATGCATTTCGTGTCGCAACTCCGTCGCTATAGGCAGAGCGAACGCAACAGCCTCGTCGAATGTCATGTTATGCTCCCGGACGGCGAATCATCTGACGGAGCTCGGTGAGGTTACCCGCTGCATGCATTGCGTCATCTTCCGTGATGATGCCCGCTTTGTAGTAGCGTGCAAGACACTGGTTCATCGTTTGCATGCCCCAGAAGCCACCCTCTTGGATTGCAGTGTAAATATTTCCCGCGCGGCCTTCTTCAATAAGCTTTGAAACGGTCGGTGTCACGACCATGATTTCGACAGCAGCAACGCGTCCTGCCGCATCCTGCCTTGGTAGAAGTTTTTGGGAAAGAATTCCCTTTAGAGTGGTTGCGAGACGCAAACACAGAAGGCCCTTCTCGTGAGGTGGGAACAAGTGCATAAGACGGTCGAGTGTTTCAGATGCACTCGATGTGTGGAGTGTTCCAAAAACAAGGTGGCCGGTTTCAGCGGCTTGTAGCGCCACAGACACGGTTTCAACATCACGGATTTCACCAATCAAAATGATGTCAGGATTCTGGCGGACAACGTACTTCAGGGCATCCGAGAACGATTCAGTATCAATACCGACTTCGCGTTGGGAGATGATTGATTTGATGTCAGGGTGTACGAACTCAATCGGGTCTTCAACGGTGATGATATTCTTGGCCTGCTCATTGTTGACCTTGTTAATCATCGCAGCAAGCGTCGTTGACTTGCCTGATCCGGTTGGTCCGGTTACGAGAACGAGTCCGGAGCGGTTCTTGGTCATTTCGCCAACAGCTGGAGCCATCCCGAGCATATCCAAGGTGTAGATTTTCAGAGGCACAAGTCGCAAAACCATGCCAACGGAATTCCGCTGCTTGTGGATGTTCACGCGAACACGGGTTACGTCTGGAATTTCAATCGCAAGGTCGAGCTCAGGATAATGCTCAAACTGCATAATCTGCTCGTGAGACATGACAGAGTAAGCCATCCGGCGGGTATCTTCAGGAGACAACATCGGGTTGTCATCCACGGCAGCAATGCGTCCATGAAGACGCCAGTTTGGTGGTGCACCGGCTTTGATAAAAATATCTGATGCTTTTCGCTCTGCAGCTAATCGAATCAAATCATGAACAGTCAACATGACGCTTGGTTTCAACCTTCCGAATTTATCTACCAACATTTCGTTTGACGATAACCGTAACCGCCAAACCACCCGCAACGGCGACTCCAACAATCAACAAAAGAATCCCGTAAGACGGTTTTCTGGTTGTTTTTGTTCGAACAACAACAGCATCCCGGTCAGGAATTGAAAAGTCAGTAACAGGCCGCTTTCGAATATTCGCCACAAAGGTGAAGGCTCCCTGCTGGCCATATACATCTAGCGCAAGATTCTCGTTCTCAAAATGCCTTGCCTTTGAATACACAAACGCCTGTTCGACGAGAAACGTAACTTGAACTCGGTCAAACTGTTGAAGAGCAACGATTAATTTTTCTGGATAGAAAGCGCCGGCCGGTCTACCGACAAGCTCACACTTCGATTCAAACGTCGCCGATGTCATCAGAGGTTCTTGTTGCACTTTTGCGCCAGGCTCGTGTTCAAGGCGGCTGGTTTCGATTGTAAGACCCGATACGGGCGATGCGGACAGTTTGGAAAATGTGTCCACTAAGCCACGGACCTGCTTGGCATCAACCTTGTTGGGAAACACAAATGCGACTGTGTATCCCCTGGCCCCTGGACCAACCATCACCTGAACATCCGGCATACCCTTAGGGAGTGACTCGGCAGGTGTTGCAACCGATGGTTTATCAGAACCGGGCTGAACGGTCTGCGCAAGCGTTGTTTGCCCGAAAGCTAAAGCAGCAATGAGGAATGTTGTGGCTATCAGAGACTGGACTTTAGGAAGGTTCACGCGTCAATGCCACCTTTTTGAACATATCCAGCGCCAAGAGCCGCTGAACACCATGGTCAACAATAGGATTTGGGTAGTCGCGACCAAGCTGAAAACCTAGCCACGACGTTTCACTATACGACATCAGCCATGGAGCATGAACGAATTTGTCGGGAACATTTTGCAGCTCAGGAAGCCATTCACGTACAAACGTTCCTGATGGATCAAATTTGATCCCCTGCGCAACAGGGTTGAACACACGAAACCACGGCTGAGCATCCGTACCAGTGCTTGCAGCCCACTGCCATCCCCCAACATTGCTTGCAATATCTCCATCCAATAACTGACTTCGGAAGTAGTTTTCCCCAATACGCCAATCAACAAGAAGATCCT
>JBEEMN010000178.1:0-4376 GCA_041192625.1 Armatimonadota bacterium | reverse complement strand
AATTAGATACCGCATAGTTGTAAAGTGTCATGCGACACGGGGTCAGTTTTCAATGTCGATTGACAGACAAATGGGTCACCACGTGACCGCTCGGTCATTTCGATACCACAGCTGATCAGTTCCGAGTAAGCCCATCGGCGCGCAGCTACTACAAATTCCACGGCTGACTTAGACGGCGTATAGTTGCAAAGTGTACCAAAAGCCTGTTTTTAGCGTACAAATGCGCAAATACTGGTAATTATACGGATAAAGACCAAGCAATTATAGCGTTAGAGATATATTCCTACTGCCGCATACTTGAACCAGCCGGAAGCTACCGATGAGCAATCATCCAACAAATCAGTTTTTGGGAGACAATAAGATGAAAAAATTAATTTTGGCTGTAATGGCTGCGGCAGTGCTGACCACAACAGGATTTGCGCAGGGCACAACGTACACCTACACAGGTGCAGGCAGCAACATCAACGATGGTTTGATGGACGGTGACGGTTTTACAACCGGTCCTGGTCTTACATCGTTTCAGTTCAATGTTACTGACACGACGACCATCACCAACTTCAACTATGTCAGCCTTAAGAACCTGACTCACACCTGGGCAGCTGACCTCAAGTTTCAGCTGACGCACGTTGGAAGCGGCAAAACGGTCGTTTTCTTGTCCGACCTTGGTGGCGCCGGTGACTTCGGTGGCAACTATAACATCGATGATGTTTCAGTCAACTCTTTGATTGGCAACTATCCAGGATCTTCAGTAATACCTACTGGCACGTACCATGCCGAAACCTTCGATGGCCTGACAAACTTTAATGTTTTTGACGGTATGTCAGTTGCTGGAACATGGAAGTTGGATGTCTACGACCAAGTTGGCGAGGATGTCGGAGCACTCGGTGGCTGGGGCTTTACCATCAATGATGGCGTTTACAACCCACAACCGGATCCACAGGTTGTTCCAGAACCAGCTGAATGGGCTGGAATGGCCGTCCTCGGCCTCGGACTCGCAGGAATCGCAGTTCGCCGCCGTCGTCTTGCCTAATCACTGATCCAAGCCGAAGAAGATTGTCCACCATGGTGCCGGAACCATGGTGGACAATCAACATTTTCTTGGCGGTTACATCGCATCCTACGATAGCATCTTGGACGTTAGTCCGGGGCGTAGCGCAGCTTGGTAGCGTGTCTGAATGGGGTTCAGAAGGTCGCAGGTTCGAATCCTGTCGCCCCGATAACAAACTGAGGCTGGTCACCCGACCGGCCTTTTTTACATTTATAGGTCTCGTACAGAAATCGGCATTCCGTAGGCTTGTTGAATGGTACAGGCGAAGAACTTCTCTTTATTAAGCATCTAGAAGCAGTTGGACGCCTTAATGCGTGGGTTTCATCACTCGATTTACAGCTGGTGGCTACTTTAGACGCACGCGTTGAAGTCATTCTAAATCTCAAACCGCAACGTTTATCCAACCTGACGAATCTGCCTGCCTGCAATCGGGACAAAAAATCAGGCGGTGCACGCTTAAGAGGCAACCTTCAAGGTTGTCGTAGCACAGTTAGCCGCCCCAATGACGGTTGCCCACGCTCCTTCAGTCATAGAGATCGTCCTTATATTGCTTGTTTCACCCGCCCTCTGTAGAGTGATTCACAAGTGCGCCACTTAGGGTTCATAATTTTCCGACAAATGCTTATGAACATGTCACGTTTCGGCCATGTGTTCCGTACCAATAATCAAGAATAGTTCGATGCAGGCTCTGGCCTGTAAGGATAATGAGATGAACGTTTTGACCGCTGGACAACGAAGTCTGTGTGCGATTTTAGCGCTAACGCTTACGATGAGTGGATCGGTGATGGCATTGGCTCAAGCCACCCCGCGTGGCCGCGGAGGTGACAATCCTCCAGCCCGTCAATCAGAGCCTCAAACGCGCGGCGGTGATCGCTCCCCAGTTCGGACATCGGAGCCCCCTGCTGCCCCACAATCGCGCGACCGCGGCTCGGAGCCATCACAGCCTCAGCGTTCATCCGGCGGCGATGCACGTTCATCAGATGTCCCTACACGTGGCGGCGACCGCTCTCCTGGTCGCACTTCCGAACCACCATCCGCGCCAGCCAGAGAGCGTGGTCAGGAACCAGCCAGCCCTTCCCGTTCATCCGGTGGCGACAGCCGTCCAGTTCGGGATACAGGACGCAGTGGTGATCCAACTCCCATCGTTCGCGGTGACCGTTCGCCCGACCGGACATCTGGACCAGCTATTCCAGCACAACGCGACAATGGATCTAATAGTGGTCGAACTGATCGAGCCGAGCGAGCTGACCGCCCTGTCACAAATGAACAACGGGATAGCCGCGCTCCACGTTCTGGACAATCATCCGCAGGATCACGGGATTCCGGCCGCCAGTCGGGATCGGACCGCAACCCGCCTCCACAGTCCTTTGGTTCGCAAACCAGCCGTGACCTTGACCGGGGGCGGTCTCCGCTTCCAACCAGCCGGGTTGACCGGGATGAACGTGCGGGGACGCCACGCTTTACCATCGCTGAGCGCCCAGGAACATCACGCACCCCTGATCGCTGGGTTGATCCGCAGTTCCGCGAGCGCCGCTGGCAGGAATCATCGGATGCACGTCGCTTTACCTGGGGCCGGGATGGTCAACGTTGCGGGAATGGTCTAGTTTTGCGGCCAGCGATGATCATTGCTGACCCCTTCTTCTCCCCATGGTTCCAGGACCGCTTCGCGTTCTACCCGCATTACTATTCCGGACCCATTGTCAGCGTAAACATCGCCTACAACCCTTGGTATGTCTACGCAGGCTGTGTCCCGACGTACATCTATCGCCAACACGTTATTGTGCAGCGCCCCAGTGTGGTCTATGTGGACAGCCCAGTTTATGTGGATGGTCTTTACCGCCCAGTCACAGTCATCGACAATGGTGGGGACTACTACTTGTCTCCGCGTGCAAACGGTCGCTGGTGGCGCGATGACTACAACCTCTCGAAGGCAATCTATAACATCCAGGATGCGTTTCTAACAGAAGACATCGCGTTGTTGGCAACGGCGACCTTGCCAGACATCGATGTGTCGATCTTCACCCGAGGACGCTATGAGTATTCGCTTCGGCCATCAGACTACCTGGATATGACGCGTGACTTTATGCGGACAACACGGACAACCGACTTTGAGATCCTTAATGTCCAAAACAAGAATGCAGGTGTCGTCAATGTTCGCATCAGACACATGTACCGAAATCCTCAAGGGGATATCAATACAACGTACCTGACACTTGTGATGGAGCGCCTGCGCGGTGACTGGACCATAACACAGGTGGACACGGCACCTGAACGTGGCTGACCACTAGCGAACGAGATAGCCGGGCCGGGGAACACTTTCCCTGACCCGGCTTTTTTTTTGGCGCAAGACTCTCCTAGCTCCGAATGCGTTGGAACATGAGGAAGACAATAGCAAGGGGCACGTGGGGAACAGAATCTAACTGTCATCGTTGCTTCAAACGCTTGAACGGATGCGCTACTTTCGTACCTGATTCAGCTCATTTCGCATCACCCGCCCAATAAAGCCGCCGGCGAGACTTGGCAATGTGACCAGAAACGACTCTAATATCGGGGATTCGTGGCCAGCAGGCAGCCCTAGGTTTTGTAGGGTGATGTGTGTGATGGGGACTCCAATAGCAACTAACAGTGATGAGATTACCCACCATTTTGGAAAGCTAAGACTGGAGACCATCGCACCAAACGCAACCAACATCAAAATCGTTGTGTGCTGAACATCCTTGTTGTTGTAATCCCAAACACCCGTCACGGTGGCAGTAAAGAGCGCCAGTAACAGTGCTGGGCCTAGATTTGGAGGAAACCGTTCACGTGACACGACTTATACTACGCCACCCTGTGACTGTTGGTTCACTTCCGAGACATCATCCGTACATTAATGGCTTTGTTGCCAGATATCCAACAATGGCGTCATCACTCGGTATTGATGTCTGTGCACCCATTGTGAGGGTCGACAAAGCAGCTGCCACAGAGGCGTAATGCATCGCATCCGTGAGCGAATCTCCGGCCACAAAGCGCGCCGCAAAGGCACCACAAAAAGTGTCTCCAGCCGCGGTGGTGTCGACTGGATTGACGATGAATGCTGGCTGGAAGAATGTTTCGCCGCCGCAAGACCAGACGATACCGGCCGCCCCCAGCGTGATGACCACAACGCCATATCCGTGTTCACACAGGACCATCGACGCAAGCTCAGCCGAACTCCTGTCATTCACATTAGACTGTGCCATCATCGATGCTTCATGCTCATTCACAATCAGCACATGAATGGCCGCACGGTAGCGCTCAGGAATGTGTAGGACGGGAGCATTGTTGAAAAGGACCGGGATGTTGTTTT
>JBEEMN010000177.1:0-4401 GCA_041192625.1 Armatimonadota bacterium | reverse complement strand
GTCAGTGGCAATGGAGCCCTGGTCAAAGACTTTGCAACCGGAAACATCATTCAGGAAGCCATCGTCGAACCAGCCACCGCATTGGATGTCCTTGCCCTTGGCAGACAAATTGGGATCACACAGGTTGTCGACCACACGGATGGCCGCGCAGTTGTCGAACATCAATCCTACTGGGGTGACATTGTGGGTGAACGGTGCGGGGCAGCCCTTGGCATCGTCGAAAATATCGATGACCTCTGCGCAGCAGGACCACGCAAGCTCCTGTGGGTCGATGATGGCGAGACCATCGCCTACTGGGAAAGCGAGCTCCGCCGCTTGCTCGCCGGAAAAGCACACATCTGTGTCAGTGGCGCCGAGTATCTGGAAATTTTGCCATTCGCAACACACAAGGGAACGGGTGTGCTGGCGGCCGCAGACTTCCTCGGCTTTAGCGCTCAAGAAACACTCTCCGCGGGAGACAGCGACAACGATTCTGAAATGCTTGCGTGGGCCAGGTATGGCCTCGCGATGCCACATGCAACACAAAAGGCAAAAGCCGCGGCATGGCATACACTTCAGAGTGGCCCACCGGAGACACTGATTGCCAGATTTGTGGAATCACTGGTCGGTTAGCGCTGGAGTACCTCTAATTACTGCAGTGGTAGCGGTTGAAACGAACCAGCTCCATCGGCCGTAGCTGCGCAGCCACTAACGGCACCGGGTCATCGATGCGCTCGATTGCCTCCGACAGCCACCCACAAACAATCTGCAAGCGCTCTAGCGTATCCGTCAGCTCCAGCATTTCCTGACGCTTGTTTATCGGAACCGGCACGACACAGACACACGCAAACGACAAGATTACAGGGTCATCCGGGAGTTCGACATCCCCTAGCTCCTCGCCGGACTTGCTCAGATGTTTTTCCAGAAACCGCGTTAGCAACGCCCCAGCCTTCTCTGCCCACGGGCGAAGGGTATCGATGTCGCACGGTTCATCATCGAATGTCTCCACCAATGCCATCCGAAATGACATCCCGTCGTGCGTATCAAGCACACGAAAACGCTCTTCCCCAGCCACGTGGACGTTATACCTGCCATCCTTGGTAGGATCGACACGCACAAACTCAGCCGTACATCCAACCGAGTGATACATCGGCTCGCCACTTGTGACATCGACGCCATGCAACATCACAATGCCAAATGCACTTTCCCGGTCGACGCAATATTCCAGCATCTCTGTGTAGCGCTCTTCAAACAAATGCAGAGGCAAAATCATCTTCGGCAGCATCACCAAATTGAGCGGAAAAAGGGGAATCGAGCGGATAGCCATATATGTAGGTTAATGTACACCATCCGCATCAAAACCTGACCAACCGCCACGATTGCACACAATCCGATAGTATCTACGGGCATCCACAAGATTTCACCGGCGCGTTCCGGCACCAGATGCCACCAAGGAAAGCACGATGACACCCCGAACGAACGAAAAGCCAATCCCGGAGACGCCACTCGAAGTCTCAATCCGCAACCTGTCATCCAATGGCGCATTCGTGGGAAATGTCACTGGTCCTGAAGGCTCTCCGCACATCGGTATGACAGCTTTCGTGCCCTACACCGCCGCGGGAGAAACTCCTCTCGTTCAGGTTCAGCGGATGTGGTCGAAGCACCTCGAAGCCGAAGCCATCAGTATCCCGAATCCTTCCACGGACCGTGTTGAACCCCTTTGCCCTCATTATGGTAAGTGTGGCGGCTGCCACACGATGCACCTCTCGCACCCTGCGCAGCTCATCGCCAAGCGCACCATGGTGCAGGACAGCCTCGCCACCGGCGGCCTCCCCGAGCTCGTCTCGCTGGTTGAGCCCGTTGTCGAAGGACCTGAGTTCGGCTACCGCCAGCGCGTAACGCTTCAGGTCACCGGTGCGCGTGCCGGTTATTTTGAGCGCCGAACCCACCGCCTGATGCCTCCGACGGCCTGCCCGGTTACGACACCAGGCATCGAAAAGCGCATCGCCAAAGGCATCGTGATTCGCGGAATCCCCCTCGACCACGATGCCCAGCTCTTCATCGAAGAGGGTGACAACGGTGTCTTCGGTGTCCTCGACATTAAGGGCAGCCCGAAAAAGGTAGCCGTCGACAGGATTGTGGCTCAGCTTGCCCGTGACTTTGATGGCGGCCAGCTGCGCATCGGAGGCGCGGTTAAGGCGGTTTATGGTCGAAGCCACGTCCATCGGACCATCGATGGTGCTGAGCAATGGGCAGTCGCCGGCGGCTTCCAACAGGCGAATCGTGTGATCAATGAAGCCCTCATCCAGGCAGTGGCCGATATTGCCGCCGCCAGCAAGCCGCAGCGCGCAGCCGACCTCTATGCAGGTGCGGGAAACTTTGCATTCGCGATGGCGCAGCGGAACATACCCGTAATCGCTGTCGAATCCAACCCGCTGCTCGCAGGTTCCGCGAAGGCTGAGTCTAAGCGCCGCTCACTGAACATAAAGGTACACGATGACTCGGTCGAGCACTATGTTCGTAATGGCGCCCCGCATGCCGAGTTGATTGTCGCCGACCCGCCGCGTGCTGGTCTTGACACCGTCGCCCGCAAGCTGCACGGCTACGGAGCGCGCACGCTTATTCTGCTGAGCTGCCATGTTCCGGCGATGGTCCGTGACCTGCGCGCGCTACAGTCCGTCGGCTGGAACGTCAAGAGCATCACTCCTTACGATATGTTCGCACAGACTGCACACGTTGAAGTCCTGACCGTCCTGACCCGTGAAGATGATGGCGAGCCTTGGATTGACCCTAAGGACCTGGAAGACGAAGACATCTATCGAAACTAATTCGGTGAGACATCCCGCTGCTTTGACCGCGGAATCGTGAAATTGCACATGCCTTTCGTAGACATGTTCATTGACGAACCCGCGGCGAGCAAGGTTAATAGAGGTATGTCTACTCCCATCGTATGGCGCGGCGTCTTCCCTGCGTCCACCACCCAGCTGAATGAAGACCAGTCGCTAAACCTCGATGCGACAGGCGTGCACCTCGAGCGTTTGATTCAAAGTGGCATCACAGGACTCGTGATGTGTGGCTCTCTCGGCGAGAACCAGTGTCTCAGCACCGAAGAAAAAGTCGCCGTCGTCGAGCATGCCGTCAAGGTCGCAAATGGCCGCGTCCCAGTCCTGAGCGGCGTTGCAGAAATGTCCACCCGCGCAGGCATCGAATACATCAAGAAGTGTGAAGATGTCGGGGCAAGCGGCGTGATGGTCCTCCCGGCGATGGTCTACAAGGCCGACCGCCGCGAGACGCTAGCTCACTACCGAACGATTGCCAAGTCGACATCGCTTCCGATCCTGATCTACAACAACCCGGTTGGCTACACGGTTGACATCACGGCCGAAATGCTCGCTGAGCTGGCTGACCTGCCAAACCTCCAGGCCATCAAGGAATCCAGCGCTGACACAAGCCGCATCGTAGATATCCGCAATGCCGTGGGTGACCGCTACGCCATCTTCGCAGGCGTTGACACGTTGGTCATGGAGTGCGCCCTCCTTGGAGCCGTCGGCTGGATCGCCGGCGTTGGCCTCGCCTTCCCCGAAGAGAACCAGAAGATCTGGGACCTTATCGAGGCAAAGCGCTACGATGAAGCGATGGAAATCTACCAGTGGTTTATGCCTTTACTGCGCTTAGATCTTGGCATCCACTTTGTACAGAAAATCAAGATGGCGATTGCAGCAACTGGTCTTGGAACCGAGTATGTACGTGCACCACGCCTGATGCTGACCGGTGCAGAGCGTGCCGAAGTCGAAGCCATCATTGCGCATGGTCTTGCAAACCGCCCAGACCTCACCAAGTACAACTAGTCTCTCGCAGACATAAGCCCTGCAGCGCTCAGTCTCCCGGTTTGCATCCGTGGAGATTTGGGCGCTGTTTTGGTTTCGCACACCTGGGCCCCATCAAATTATGGGAATGTTAACAACATCGCCGCTTGCTTGTAAGATGCAAGCGTGGACCGCAGAACTTTCCTTACACAGGCATCCGGATGTGCCGCAAGCGCATCCCTCCTAGCCGCGGGCTGCCATTTCGAACCAATCACATCGGATAGCACCAAGACGATCGAGGTCGCCGTGTTCGAAGGTGGCTTTGGTATCGACTGGCATAAGGACATGGCACGGCAATACGAACAATTGCACCCCGGGGTCAAAGTCAACCTCTGGGGCGACCCACGCGTAGATGAGAAAATCAAGCCTCGCGTCCTCCGCCGAAACCCACCCGACCTTGCCAGCTGTACCCTCCCTGTTTGGAAACTGATCACCGCTGGGCGTTTGTATCCTCTGGATGATGCGCTGGCATCCCCAGCCTATGGCGCCAAAGGGAAGACGTGGAAGGAAACCCTGCGCGCAGGCGTTCTGGCCGACTATGTCTACGACGACAAGA
>JBEEMN010000176.1:0-4408 GCA_041192625.1 Armatimonadota bacterium | reverse complement strand
ACTTCCGTCGTTTTGACATCGGCACCAACGATGTCCTTTGTTCTGGCACGAACAAGCTCTGCGACATCTACGTCTGATTTACGTCGTAGCTTGGATGTATCTTTCCAAAACATAATGCGATCAAGATTTCCGATTGGTTCACCGAGGATCAGACGCACTTGACCAAAGTTAGAACCGGAGCTTGTTTGACTTTCAAAGCCACCCGTAGATGTGCTTCCCGCGGTGAGTTCAATAAAGTCAATTTCAGGAATGTCGCGCACAGCTGCTTCAACATTACGCAATGCTTCGTTCGTCCGAGCGAGGCTTGATCCGGCGGGCAATTCCACACTGAGCGAGACCTGACTCTGGTCAATTCCCGGCGCAAACCGGAAACCAAGTGGAGTCCCTACAGCACCTGCAGTTGCACATACCAAAAATGTAATTGCAGCACCGATGCTACCGACGATGATGGGTTCAGCTGACTTATTTCCACGGAATTTGTTGATGGCAAAGACAACCGCGCCACCGACACCCTGCAATGCGACCAACGGAAAAGCCGTCTTGATCGCTTGTGGAGTACCAGAGCCGGCAGCGACCATCCAGAGGATGATGTTTACCAGTGCCATGTTTCCGATAAAGATCACGGTGCCACGGTGAAGCAGTGCCCACCGCAAGGTGTCGCGGTACTTATTGCTAAGGTTATGGAAGAAGGCATCAAATGCACGTGAGAATTTGCCAGTTGGTGCATCGCTGAAACCTTGTTGGTACCACTTGCTCGCAAGCATCGGCGCCAAGGTAAAGGACACAAGCAACGAGAACAATGTTGCGACGGCAACCGTCACACCAAAGCTTCTGAAGAACTGACCGACGATGCCGCCCATGAATGCGACGGGGACAAAGACCACCACATCGACGAGGGTAATCGTAAGTGCGGCAAGGCCAATCTCACCACGGCCCTTGAGTGCTGCTTCATTCGGTGGATAACCGAGTGCAAGATACTTGTAAATGTTCTCCAATACGACGATTGAGTCATCAACCAGAATTCCTACTGCGAGGGAAAGCCCAAGCAACGTCATCGAGTTCAAGGTGAAGCCAAGCGCTTGCATCACAAGAAAGGTGGACACAATCGATGCTGGAATCGCAATCGCGACGATCATCGTTCCACGGAGATTGTGCAAAAACATGTACACAATCATGACTGCAAGGAATGCACCGATTATAAGGGTGTGCTGTACATCGAGGAGGTTTTCCTCGACTTCCTTCGCTTGATTGCTGGTCGTGGTGATTTCGATGTCCGCGGGCAGAAGAACCTTTGCATCTGCAATTTGCTTGTCGATACCCCGCGCGATGTCAACCGTGTTTCCACCGCTGATCTTCTGCACTGAGAGGGTTACGGTATCGGTGGACTCTGTGATCTTTCCGCTTTCATCTCGTTTCGCCAATGATGCACTCTCAGTGCGTTCACGCGCTGCATCGCGGACAACGGCGATGTCCTTCAGGCGAATGCTCTTCGGGCCACTTGGAAGTTGCACAGTAAACTCAAGCTCTGCGATTTCACTCGCATCTTTGAACTCGCCGACCACACGCACGGCGTAATCCCTGACAGATTCCGTCACACGTCCAGCAGGAAGGTTTAGATTCTGAGCCCGGATGGCACTCACGACATCGGATACGGTTAAGCCAATCGCATCCAGCTTGCCACGATTCAACTTGATCGCGATTTCGCGCTTGTCTCCACCAATAACGTTTACAGCAGCGACGCCGGCGACCTGGCTCAGGCGGTCCTTGATGGTCCTGTCACAGAGGTCACGGATTTCACGTGAATCACGTCCGGATTTTGACCGAACAGCAAGGAACATAATTGGTGCAGAACCGGTGTCAAATTTACCGATGAGAGGGACATCTGCGGCTTGTGGCAGAGCACGGCGCACGGAGTCAACCTTCGCACGCACATCGGCTGCCGCTGTATCGACATCCACACCAAGCTGAAACTCGATCGCAACAATCGAAATGCCTTGTTGTGAGACACTGGTCACATTTTTGATGCCGTTGACACTGAAGACAGCATCTTCGATGGGCTTCGAGATCAGCGTTTCTATTTCACCGGGGCCTGCACCGGGGTAAACCGTGCTGACAGAGATAAACGGAAAGTCAATACGTGGATCCTGCTCCGCAGGCATTTTGAATAGGCCTTGCAATCCCAAGATTGTAAGGACCGCGAAAAGCATCAAAATAGCGATTGGGCGTTTGATACTGAGTTGCGTCAAGGACATCTGTTATTGGCCCTTCGGGATGCGGATTGCGGATCCATCGGACAGGTTTCCGATTCCATTAATGACAACAACTTCATCCGCTTCGATGCCTGAAACAGCGCACGTTTCAGCATTCTGATACAGAACTTTTATCGACTTTAGCTTTGCTGTTTCGTTCTCGACAACGTAGACATAGGTTGAACCATCCGTCTTGGTCACCAGAGCTGATTTTGGAACTCCGATTGCGTCCAGCTTTCGAATCTGGATGTTAGCGGTGCCATACATCCCGGACCGCACTTCACTTACATCCCCAGTGATACTTAGCCTCACACGATAGTTTCTGGAGTTTTGCTCTGCGATAGGGGAGACATCCAGAACCATCGCTGCTATCGATCTGTTCACTCCGCTGATTTCAAGAAGTGCCTGCGTTCCCTGGCGCACCTTGTTGACATCGCTTTCAGGAACACTTGCTTCAAACACAAGCGTTCCCGCTGGAACAACTTGAACGATTGGGTCACCGACGGAAATGGACTGTCCGGGTTCTGCAAGACGCTTTGCAACACGTCCGGACATGGTTGCGCGGACGGTACATTCGGCGAGGGATTGCTTTGCCTGCGCAACGGATGATGCTGCATTCGCGGCAGATGCCTTTGCTTGCGATAGTGCTGCCAGAGACTGCTCTAGCGCTGCTTTAGCTGCTGCTACATCATCTTCTTTGATGTTCGATGCAATAGAGCTTGATTTGGCAAGGCGTAATGCTTGTTCTGCACGCCGGACGACAAACTCGGCCTGCTTGATGGATTCTGATCGTCCGCCGGTTCGCGCGAGATCTAGCTGGGCGGTTGCTGAGCGGAGTGACGCCGTTGCGACAGCCTCGCTGTTTATGGCTTGCTCCAGCTGAGATTGGGATGCTGCGCCTTCGCGAACAAGACTATCGTAGCGTTTACGATCTGCGGATGCCTTAACTACGTTTGCTTCAGCCTGCGCAACGGTACTTTCTGCTGCGATGATTTCCTGGGTGCGCTGAGGGCGTTTTGCAACCTCCAGCTGTTCCTTCGCGATCGATAGGGCATCTTCAGCATCCCGGATACTGACATCACCACTGGTCACTTGGGACTCCAGGGAGCGCTTTGCCTGGCTTAATCGCAGCCTAGCGACATTTATGTTGGCTTGAGACTGTAGTATTGCTGCTGCTGCACTGGTCTGCATTGCAGTCGCACCTGCAAGAGCAATCTCAAAATCCTTGGTTTCGATCGATGCAATTACCTGACCGGCAGTGAGTGTCTGCCCTTCGGTTACGCTGACCGTGGCAATGCGGCCTCCGATACGGGGGGCAACTTGGTAGACGTTTAGCGCTTTTACCGACCCGCTGACCGAGACCGACTCGACGAACGAATCTGCTTTGGAATTAGCTACCTGAACAGGCGAACTAATGCGTGCTGTCTTGTTCGCATCGGTTTGCTTTGCTGGTGCGGAACAGCCTGCGATGCCACCGCACAGAATCAGAAAAAGAAGCGAATGCTCAATGCGCATATTATCCACCTTACACACGCCAAGGGCATCCACACGAGATGCCCTTAACTAGTCAACTACGAAACGACATGTACAAATTATTACTATGTATCAGATTACCTGCATTGGCATCAAAACGCATAGATAAGCGGGCCTGTTTCCGCCAACCGGCCGGATAACTCCTGGCCGTAGTGGTTCTGTCATTTCGAGGGCTACCCCTTCAGCATCGATTGCGTTGAGTGCATCCGCCAGATACTTGGCATTGAAGGCGATCGCGATATCAGCACCTTCACGGGCAACTTCGATTTCATCGCGTCCAGTGCCAATCGTTCCACTCTCGGCCGTGAGCGCCAGTTGGTCGCCTTGCGTTTCGAGGACAACTCTCTGCGCGTTTTCTTTGGCTACAATGGCAACACGCTTCACGCTTGCGATGAAGTCACCGCGGTCGATGGTCAACTTGCGGTCATAGTTTTGTGGGATGACACGCTCATAGTTTGGAAATTGCCCATCGATTAGCTGCGTGATCATCGTCGTAGTGTCAACGCGGAAGCGACCATCGAGGCCGTTGACCGTTGCTGCATCGGTGTCTTTGTCATCCGCACGTTTTCGGAATTCAAAGCGTGCCTGACCATTTGCAAGAACAACCTGGACTGCGTCATCATCGA
>JBEEMN010000175.1:0-4413 GCA_041192625.1 Armatimonadota bacterium | reverse complement strand
CGATATCTTTTTGATAGCTGGGAGTCGGCAGTAGTGGCGCAGGCTTTTGCTGAGGAATCCCATTGGATGCCAAAGCAATTACCGCAACAACAATTAGGAAACCTGGCACAGCCTACACCAGCTCGCGAATGGGTTCGTGGCCAGCAAAAAATAGCGATAATTCGCTTGGCATATCGATCGACTCGAAAAAAGAAAGAAAAATCACTTTTTTACACCATCTCGCGAATCGGTTCGTGGCCAATCACACAACAATGCTGCATCCAGACGTGGATTGCTTGTGTGGATGAACCTAAATCTTCTTGGGGAAAATAAAAAATCACTTTTTTACACCAGCTCGCGAATTGGTTCATGCCCAGCAAACAAGTAGTTTGGACGACCATTCATTTCCGGCACGGGGGTATTCGCGATATCGATCCCAAGCTGGTTGTAGAGGGTTACAAAGACATCTTTGTAGTCGATCGGTCGGTCGTCCGCATCTTCGCCAAGTCGGTTTGTAGACCCGATGACCTGTCCATGCCGCATCCCGCCGCCAGCAAGGAGAGCGCACGAAACGCGTGGCCAATGATCGCGGCCAGCATCCTTGTTAATCTTAGGTGATCGGCCAAAGTCGCCCCAGACAACAACCGAGACATCCTTGTCCAGTCCGCGTTCGTGGAGATCGGTGATCAGCGCATGCACGCCCTGGTCCAAATGCGGCAGGTGCTCCTTCATCATTTTGAAGTTATTGCCATGCCAGTCCCAAAAGCCATAGGAAATGTGTACAAGGCGCGCCCCAGCTTCGACCAGCCGCCGGGCTGCGAGGAACTGCTCGTTCAACATCGGGGATGCATCCCCCTGAACCGCGGTAATCCCCTTGCCGTAGCGTGCGCGGACCTTTGGGTCTTCCTTGTCAAGGTTCATCGCGTTGACAAGCTTACTCGATGTCAAGATGTCATACGCCTTTTGCGAGAGGCTATCGAGACCTTCGAGAGAGTCAACTTTGCGTCGGTAGGAGTCTAACGATGTCAACAGCTGGCGCCGGTGTGCGAGGCGATCCAGGGTGATACCACCGAGGGTCATATCGGCCATCATCGGGCCGTTCGGATTGAGCGCAGAGTGCGCAATTCCGGCAAAGCCCGGACCTGGGTCGTTGTACGGCGGATGTTGAGTCCGTGCGGCCATATTGATAAATGGCGGGACAGTTTTGTCAACAGAGCCTTCAAGACGCGAGAGGACGGAGCCCATGGTCGGTCGGTGGAGCTGAGATGTCTCTGCCTGCGTATAGCCGGACATACAGAGGTTGGATGCGTGCTCATCACGTGCGCCAACCAGCGAGCGGATGACCGTGCACTTGTCCATGATGGTGGCAAGTTTCGGCAGATATTCGCAGATTTCGAGCCCGGGGAGGTTGGTTTTGATGGGCTTGAACTCACCGCGGATGTCGGATGGAGAATCCATTTTGAGGTCGAAGGAATCCTGATGCCCGATGCCTCCCGGGAGGTAGATCATGATGACGGCTTTATGGCTATTGCCAACGCCAGCCCGGGCCTCGGCGGCGAGGAGCTGTGGAAGCGTGAGGGCGCCAACCGCACCGACTTTCAGAAATTGTCGGCGTGAGACGTTGTCACAAAATGACCCACTGGATGTTCCTTCGATACGTAGCATGGTTACACCAGCTCTCGGATCGGTTCATGCCCCGCATACAAATAGTTCGGACGACCATTCATTTCCGGTACAGGCGTATTCACAATGTCAATGCCCATGTTGTGGTACATGGTTACAAAGACATCCTTGTAGTCGATAGGACGCTCATCCGGTTCTTCGCCAAAGCGGTTTGTGGACCCGATGACTTGTCCATTTCGCATCCCGCCACCAGCAAGCAAGCAGAAGTTAGCACGCGGCCAGTGATCGCGACCACCTTCCTTGTTAATTTTCGGCGTACGCCCAAACTCACCCCAGACGCAGACGGTGACATCGTTTTGGAGCCCACGGTTGTGGATGTCCGTGACCAGACTTGAAAGTGCCTGATCGAGCATCGGGAGGTAGCGCTTCAGCTGTCCAAAGTTGTCTCCGTGGTAGTCCCAGCGGCCATAGCCAAGTGTTACGTAGCGAGCGCCAGCTTCGACCAAACGCCGCGCCGCGAGGAACTGATCGTTTAGCATCGGGAGACCATCATCCACAGGTTCCAACCGCCCAGTCCCGTACATCGCCCGGACCTTTGGATCTTCCTTGGTGACATCGAGCGCGGTGACAAGCTTACTGCTCGTCAGAATATTAAACGCCTGCTCGGACAGCGAATCGAGGCCGGTGAGGGTGTCCACGTTGCGGCGGTAGGCATCGAGGGATGTAAGCAGCTGTTTCCGATGTGCAAGACGATCGAGGGAGAGGCCCCCGAGGGTCATATCGGTCATCATCGGGCCCGCAGGGCGCAGTGGGCTGTGCCCGACACCCAGAAACCCGGTATCGCCTGGGTCAGCCCAAGGAGCATGGCCCGCTTTTCCCTGAAGGGCAACAAACGGCGGAACCGTTTTGTCGAGGGGTCCTTCGAGACGTGACAGGACGGAACCCATACACGGCGCTTTGTTCTGGCTTGTCTCGAATGCCGAGTAGCCACTCATACAAATGTGCGAGTCGTGTTCATCCCGTGTGCCTGTCATCGACCGGATGATGGTGAATTTGTCCATCATTTTTGCAAGCAATGGCATGTGCTCACAGATTTCGATTCCGGAGACATTTGTTTTGATGGGCTTGAATTCGCCACGGATGTCGGCTGGGGCATCCGGTTTCATGTCAAACATGTCCTGATGACTCGGGCCTCCGGGCAGGAAGACCATGATGACGGCTTTGTGGTTGCCTTTGACACCGGCGCGCGCTTCGGTGGCCAGGAGCTGAGTCAGGGTGAGACCGCCGAGCGTGAGACCCCCGATGGTCATAAAATCACGTCGACTCAGGCCATCACAGAAGCGGCCCTGGTTATTTCCCCGGATTGTCAGCATGGCAACATCGCCCTTCCCCGTCCCGGAATCGCGGGACACACAATCATGTGGTTACGTTCTGAGTATAGCCGATAGGCGTCACAGAAAGGTCTGCTTTGCCCTACGCCCACCGGCAACAAATTGATGAAAGCGGGTACGCAGCGAACCATCAGGCAATACCAACGCATTACACAAAACTCCAATTTGTGCCAATTATTAATTTTGATGACCAACATCACACGTGATTTAGCAGGGTCTATCGGTCATACTGCTGTGATAACTGCCTGTTTGGCAGGTGTCACTCATATCCGTATTGGAGACCTTATATGACTCGCACATCGCGAAAGAGCGCATTTACGCTCATCGAACTCCTGGTTGTGATTGCTATTATTGCCATTTTGGCAGCTATTCTTTTCCCAGTATTTGCACAGGCCCGTGAAAAGGCCCGCCAGACATCCTGTCTATCCAACATGAAGCAAGTCGGTCTTGGAATGTTGATGTATGTTCAGGACTACGATGAGAACTACCCTCGTGCAGACTATTGGCTGCCGACGGGCACGATCAGCCCGATCAACCCACGTGCAACGGGTGGCTTTGCCCTCCGTATCAACCACTACAAGTGGCAGGCGTGGGTGATTCCTTACATCAAGAACAGCCAAGTCTTCCAGTGCCCAAGCCGTACGCGTGACAAGGCCGCATGGGATGTCAATGGTGAGTACAAGGGAGATGGCTATGCTATGAACCTCGCGATCTCCGGACGACCATTCATTGGTGGTGAAAACCCATCGTTTATCGGCGGAACGCTTGCCGGTATCCAAGCCCCTGCGGACACGATGGTCTTCATGGAGCTCCCAAACCAGGTCGGCTTCTCCTACATCACCAGCTCGAGCACTGTTTACCCAGCTGCGCTGCGTGAGTCGTGGGCTGCATATCTGATGCCAACGGGAGTACCGGTGAAGGCAACGGCTCCTCACTCTGATGGATTTACCCTTGCATACGCCGATGGCCATGCGAAGTACATCAACGTACGCGGATTCCTGAACCTCTGCCCAACCGCTGCCCAGTACACCATGCCAGCATGTACCTTCCGTACACCAGCTGGAAGCGGTGCAGGTTTTAACGTCTGCCCGGGCAGCCCAGCAAACCCAACTTGGACAGGCTCCTGGCCACTCTGGGGTCTTTATTGATTACCCCATCATCGGGATTTTCGATCTAACGAAAAGCCTCTCTCTGGAAACGGAGGGAGGTTTTTTCTTTTTCATTTGTTGGAAAACCACCGGAGCATGGACAGGCTCCTGGCCACTCTGGGGTCTGTATTGATTACCCCGTAACAGGGATTTTCGATCTAACGTAAAGCCTCTCTCTGGAAACAGAGGGAGGTTTTTTCTTTTTCTTTTTCTTTTTCTTTTGATGAACATCCAACGGAGCATGGACAGGTTCGTGGCAAACTTCTGAACAG
>JBEEMN010000174.1:0-4413 GCA_041192625.1 Armatimonadota bacterium | reverse complement strand
AAACGTGTAAACCGGGTGGTGTTTTCACTTTAATCCTCTCCACTGGCCATAAGTCGACTATCGCATAACCTCCCGGGTTAAACTACACACCATGCGAGTACGAAAAGCCGTTATCACTGCCGCAGGGCGCGGAACCCGGATGTTCCCTGCCACCCGCGCCATCCAAAAGGAAATGCTCCCCATCATCGATCAGGATGGCCTCGTCAAACCCACCATCCAAATGATTATCGAAGAGTGTCTCGCAAGCGGCATCGAAGAGATATGCATTGTGGTTGAAAATGGAGGTGGAGCTGCATTCCGTGACCACTTTCGAAGCATCACCCCCGATGAACTTAGAGGCTTCTCCGGCAAGGCATGGGCGATCGAAGAGGCCGACAAGCTTACCGATATGGCATCCCGTATTTCGTATGTCGAGCAACCCAGCCCAGAAGGCTTTGGCCACGCAGTGCTCCAGGCAAAGGACTTTGCCGCAGGTGAGCCAATTGTCCTCTTGCTTGGCGACCATGTTTATACAACCCCGGATGGCGTGAAACCTTGCATCCGCCAGGCCATTGAAGCAGCTGAGGCAAGCGGAGGCAGCGTCACCACCGTTCGCTATGAACCGGAAGCCAGTGTGGGAGTAACCGGCATCGTGAAATGCGATGTCCCTGCCGGGAAGATACCAGCGCTCAGCACTGCGCTGCCCATCCTAAAGCTGCAGGAAAAGCCATCAGTTGATGATGTTCAAGCCCTGAAGACTAATGGCCTCCCAGACAAAACCTATCTGGGTCACTTTGGCATCCATGTCTTTACGGCGGAAATCTTTGAATGTCTGCAGGCATTGGTGGATGGCAACATCCGCGTCAAAAATGAGTTTCAGCTCACCAGCGGCCAAGAAGGCTTGCTCGAGCGCGCCAAGGCTGGCACCGCACCCGTATACTCTGCCTGTATTCTAAATGGCACCCGGTGGGATATCGGGATGCCGGATGAATATCTCCTTACCCTTGCCGAATTTGGCCGGCGGGGCCCTTACAACAACGCATAAAGGACCGCTTGCAATGGCGCAGAATCCAACCAATTACTCCAGCCCCGAAGCTCTCAAAGATGGCCGTGTAACCTTCCGCCTCTTCGCCCCCGGGGCTAAAGCCGTGGCAACTGTCGGCGCATGGGACAACTGGCAGCAACATAAAATGACCCGGGATGCAGCCGGCCTCTGGTCCGTTACCATCGGCCCGCTTGCAAATGACATCTACGAGTACAAATTTTCCGTGGATGGTCTGGAAATTCTTGACCCAAAAAACGGCGAATTCCGCCCGATGACAAACCGGGTCGAAGTCAACCGCGGCCGCAAGGATATTGTCTGGCAGCCACAAAATGTCCCACATGGCACCATCACCGTGATGCCATACGACTCAAAGTCTGCCGGAATCCAGCGCCGTGCGCACATCTACACCCCAGCCGGGTACGAGGATGCAAGCCGCGAGCGCTACCCCACCCTCTATCTTCTACATGGTTCCGGCGACAATGACTCCCACTGGAGCTCCGGGCTTGGACGGGCAAATGTCGTCATCGACAATCTGATCGCCCAGGGCAAAATCCCGAAAATGATTGTGGTGATGCCGCATGGGCACATTTACCTTGATGGAAAGCCAACGCCGCAGGATGCCATCGAGCGCGATATCGTCGAAGATCTCCTCCCGCTGGTTGATAAGCGTTTCAGAACATCCAAGCGGCGCGCGATGTGCGGCCTCTCGATGGGCGGTGGGCAAACCGTAACCGTCGGGATGAAACATCCAGAGCTCTTCAGCGCATTTGGCATCTTCAGCGCTGGCATTTTCAATGGCCCGCAGTTTGAAACCGCCATCAGCACCTTTGAGAAGAGTGTCCGTGACCCAGCCAAGTAGCCGTTGATCTGGGTGGCAATCGGTAAGGATGACTTCCTGATGCGGCAGTACGGCGAGCTCAAGACCCGCCTGAACCGTAACCTCAAAGCAACCTATGTTGAGACCGAGGGTGGACATGTCTGGCATCTGTGGCGCCAGTACCTCGCTGACTTTGCCCCACTCGCGTTCAAGTAAGAGCGGTCTTCACTAAACCTGATGGAGCCACCGGAAGCATCCCGTCCTGTATTAAGGCTGTATCTCCGGTGGTTTTTTCTCATTTTAGCCATTGGAATAGCTGCAGGGCTAAGTAGCGCACTCTTCCTCTGGTTGCTTGAGATCTCTACAGAGACCTTCACCCGCCACCCCCAGCTCATCTATGGCCTCCCAGCTGCGGGCGGCCTCCTTGCCTACATTTCCCACTGGGTAGGGTCAGCTGCTAATCAGGGAAACAATGCCATCATCCGGTGTATCAAGGGTGACCTCACTCGAGTGCCATTCATCATGGCGCCTTTCATTCTTGTCACAACCCTGCTCACGCACTTGTTCGGCGCCTCCGCCGGTCGCGAGGGTACCGCGGTGCAAATGTCGGGCTCCCTCGCAGATACTTTGCTGGAGCGCTTTGACATTCCACAAAGTGAGCGTGCACACTACCTCCGAGCCGCAGTGGCAGCTGGGTTCGGAGCGGTGTTTGGAACCCCCATCGCCGGAGCGCTGTTTGGAATCGAAGTCTCCAAAGAGCGGAAGAGTGTCACGTTTCCTAACCTCATCCCGTGTCTCCTGGCATCCCTGATTGGCGACTTCACCTGCCGCCTGACCGGCATCGGTCATGCGCATTATTCCCACATTGATGTGCCGCGCATGACACCAACTTTGTTGCTGTGGATGCTTCTATGCGGTGTTGCGATTGGATTGCTAGCAGTTGTGTTTATCGAAGTGCAGCAGTTTCTGTCACGCCTTGGTACGGGTAAGCCTAACGGGTGGCGGCTACGGCCACTGCTGGGTGGGATTGCCATTTTGATGATGACATGGATAATCGGCACCAACGATTTTAATGGCCTTGGGCTTCCTTTGATCGTGAAATCACTGAACGGATCGCACCTCCCTGTTTGGACATTTGCTATTAAGTTGGCATTCACTGTCATCACCCTCGGAAGTGGTTTCAAGGGAGGTGAAGTAACACCGCTATTCTGTATTGGCTCACTTTTTGGAAATGGCTTTGCTTCTGCCACACATCAAGACCCAAAATTCTTCGCTGGACTCGGTTTCGTGTCGCTGTTCGCCGCCGCAGCAAATGTCCCGCTCACCTGCTGGGTCCTCGCGATGGAACTCTTTGGACCAAGATTGTCTCTCCTTTCGATACTCGTGATTGGAATTGCGTATCTTGTCTCCGGACGCCGCTCGATTTATGCTGCACAGTGGGAAACTGCGAGCGAATAGAATCGCACCTTGAATCCGACCGGTCATTGCCGTATTGTTTTCTCTGCACACTTGTTGCTTACAAAAGCATCACAAAAAGGGACTTTTGATCATGGCCACTCTACGCCCTCTCGATCCACCTCATAAAGGCATCCGGAATGCGCTGTCGCAGCTTAGCCTGTCAGCCGGCTCAACAGCGGCTGGAGATGAAAACGGCGTAAATGACTTGGTGAGCCTTGCGGTCGATGTCCTTGACTTTCTGGATGAACATGCTGCGTTCGAAGATAAGTACATTTTGGAGCCTCTTGATGAGCGTGTCCCGGGATCTAGTGCGGCGGACCATGCGTCGCATCAGCAACTAGAAGTCCGAGTACAACAGCTCAGACAACAGCTTGCAACACTGACAGCCAGCCCGAATCAAGCGGACATTGATACCTTTTACACCGACATCTCGCTCTTTCAGGCAGCCTATCTGGAACACATGGCGGATGAGGAAGCCACAACCGAGCGCCTCATGATGGAACATTTCTCAGATGAAGAACTTATTGGCCACCAGATAGCCATCATGGGTGAAACCAGCTTTGAGAGCCTGCTCCGGATGTTCCGCTTTATCGCGCCCGCACGCCGGCTGGATGAAAACCTTCAGGTCCTGCACGCATTTCGCGCAAATGCACCAGAACCCGCATTTGCAGCCGTGATGCAAACGCTTCAAGCCGCAATGCCGCCTGCACAATACAACGCCCTTGTTGTTGCCCTCGGCTAATCGCGTGATCCGAGCACAGGCCACTTCCGCAGCAGCAAGCTGCTAACGACGACCGAAACGCTGGACAGGCTCATCGCAGCACTGGCCAGCATCGGGGTCAGCGACCAGCCAAGCGTGCTCTGCAAGGCTCCCGCAGCGAGTGGCAGCATTAAAATGTTGTAGCCAAATGCCCAGCCAAGATTCCGTCGGATGGTAGACATCGTGGCCCGGCTGAGGAGAATGGCATCAACAATTCCTTGGAGATCGCCGCGGACCAGCGTAATGTCCGATGCCTCCATCGCGACATC
Source organism: Armatimonadota bacterium (assembly GCA_041192625.1). GTDB lineage: Bacteria > Armatimonadota > Armatimonadia > Armatimonadales > Armatimonadaceae > CAIRTT01. The sequence goes on along the minus strand of JBEEMN010000174.1, from coordinate 85 downwards.
CGCGCCCGTCCCAATCGCCATCCCGACATCCGCCTGTGCAAGGGCTGGCGCATCGTTAATGCCATCCCCGACCATACAGACAACT
>JBEEMN010000173.1:0-4418 GCA_041192625.1 Armatimonadota bacterium | reverse complement strand
TGAAGAGCAGAAGGGTTTCCTAACGACCCGGATTGCTGACCTGCAGGCGCAATGGGAAGAGAAGCGTGCATCCATTCCGCTCATCGTTGGTGAGGATGAAATTGCGCAGATCGTGACGAGCTGGACTGGGATTCCTGTTTCCCGGCTCGTTGAGACAGAAACGCAAAAACTGCTCCAGATGGAATCGGCCCTTCATAAACGTGTCATCAGTCAGGATGAAGCAATCATTGCTGTCAGTAAGGCTGTGCGACGTGCGAGAAGCGGTATGAAGGATCCTCGGCGCCCAATGGGGTCGTTCCTCTTTGTCGGACCGACTGGCACCGGTAAAACAGAACTAGCCAAGGCACTTGCTGCATTCTTGTTTGAAAAAGAGGATGCGCTCGTTCGCATCGACATGAGCGAGTACATGGAGCGGTTTGCCGTTTCACGTCTCGTTGGTGCGCCTCCAGGCTATGTTGGCTTTGAGGATGGCGGCCAGCTCACTGAGGTGATTCGGCGAAATCCATATTCAGTGATCTTGCTCGATGAGGTCGAAAAAGCGCACCCGGAGGTCTTCAACTTGCTGTTGCAAGTGATGGAAGATGGTCGCTTGACGGATTCTCAGGGACGAGTCGTTGATTTCCGTCACTGTGTTCTGATTATGACCAGTAACATCGGAAGTCAGCACATCAACAGAGAACCATCCATTGGCCTCCGTAAGGATGTCCTACAAGGTGTTACGGCGGCGGAACACTCTGCGATGAAAGAGCGGATTCAGGAGGATATCAAGAGGGTGTTCCGGCCGGAATTTATAAACCGCCTGGATGACATCATCGTTTTCCAATCGCTGACGGCGAAGGAAATCCGTTTGATTGTTGACCTGATGCTTTCATCAGTTCGTAAGCAGGTCGTACAGCAAGGGATGACGCTGCTTGTGCAGGATGCAGTCATTGACAGGCTTGCTCTTGTTGGCTTTGACCCTCAATACGGTGCCCGGCCACTGAGACGAGCTGTGCAGCGTTTGGTCGAAGATCCATTATCCGATGAAGTATTGCTTGGAAGATTCACATCAGGTGATACTATTGAAGCCGTACTGGACGGCGAAGGGGAGACAGCAGTTGTTGTGTTCCGCAAAGTCGAGGACAATGCGATCGAAGAGTCAAGTGAGGGTTCTGAACCTCTAAGAATAGAGGCTACAGAGCAGGGTTGACTTGACAGCGCTTTGTGTGGATGGTATCTTATCGGTCGTTGACAAGCTCGATAAGGGCGAGTGGTGAAATGGCAGACACGCTGGTCTTAGGAGCCAGTGCCGCAAGGCGTAGGGGTTCAACTCCCCTCTCGCCCATCATCACGCAAAGGTCATGCGGGAGTAGCTCAGTGGTAGAGCGCTACCTTGCCAAGGTAGATGTCGCGAGTTCGAATCTCGTCTCCCGCTTCCCCCATATTTGGGTGGCTTAGCGGGTACTGGTGCATTATGCGTCCGGTACCTTTTATTTTGTTACTGGTCACTATGGTGGGGCAAGGAGAAGGTTTGCGATGCAGGTTGTAAATGAACAGATTGACCCATGTAAGGTTCAACTGACGATCACCGTTGGTGAAGAGCATCTCGAGGGTTCTCGCAAAAAGGCTGAGCAACAAGCCATTGCCAAAGTACAGCTGCCTGGCTTCCGCCGCGGCAAGGTACCTGCGCAAATGGCTCTCAAGTATGTTGACCCAAGTGCAGTCCGTCAGCGTGCAGTTGAAATGTCCGTTCCGGACATCTACAAGGCTGCGCTCGAGCAGGAAGGCGTAGTTCCTTTCCACGACCCTGAGTTTGAGTTTGTCGAATATCCAGAGGGTGGGAACTTGGTCTTCAAGGCTACGGTTCCATTGGCTCCCAATGTTGAACTCGGCCAATACAAGGGTCTTGAAGTTGAGAAGCGAAACCTGATTATCACTGACGCAGATGTCACTGAGCAGGTCGAGCAGCTCCGCGCCCGTCATTCCCAGTTTGAGGTTGTCGATGGTGCAATCTCGCAAACGGGTGACATGGTTTTGGTGGACCTCACAGCAACTGTCGAAGGCAAGGATCTTCCTGAGTTGGCAGAGCCGAAGGCTACTGTGATTGAGATTGGACGGAACATCCCTGATCTCGATAATGGCCTGACCGGACTTACCGCAGGTGATGTCAAGACGATTGAGGCAATCTATCCAACCGACTTCCCTGATGAGACACTGCAAGGCAAGAAGGCAACATTTGGCATCACGGTAACGGAAGTTCGACAAAAGAACCTTCCTGAACTGAATGACGAGTTTGCTGCAAAGGCGCATCCAACGGCTAAGACGGTTGATGAGTTACTCGTTGCAATTCGCGAGGGGTTGAATGCATCATCGGATGAGATGTCCAGCAACGAACTGGATGTCAAACTTGTGCAGGCTGCTGTTGCAAACGCAACAGTAAACTTCCCGGACATCCTGCTGCGTGCAGAAGTCGAAGCGGAAGCACGCCAGCTTGAAGAGCGACTTCGTGAGCAGAACGTCACAGTTGAGCAATATCTGTCCGCTACTGGCAAGTCAGTTGAGCAGATTTTGGAAGAGATGTCCTCTGGGGCACGTGTCCGAATCTCCAACAGCTTGACGCTCGCTCAGATTGCACGCGAAGAGTCGATTACTGTGGATGACGCAGATGTCGATGTGCAGATTGAAGCACGTGCTGTTGCTGCGAAGGTTAGTGCTGGTGCTGTACGCAAGTACGCAGAGCAGAACAATACGCTGAATCAATACCGTGATCAGGCAATGACGCAGAAGATTCTGGCCTTCCTACGCTCTGAAGCTGTCGTTTCTGAAAATTCCTATACAGCAGATGAAATGCGTGCAGCGAACGAAGCGCTTACCTCTGTTGAGCCTGTTGCTGTCGATCCAGCTGCCGATGAAGCCCCCGCGAAGCCAAAGCGTAAAACCGCCAAGGCTAAAGAAGCAACGGAAGATGCTGTTGTAGCTGAAACCGAGGGGACTGATGCTAAGCCTGCGCCACGTAAGCGCACCAAGAAGGCCGATGCTGAAGCTGAAGGTTAGTTAGTCCCTGACGAATGACGGAGAAATAATGCGATGCCGATAATCCCAAGTGTTGTTGAACAATCTGCCCGTGGTGAACGGTTCTTTGACATCTACTCAAGATTACTCCGGGATCGCATTATCTTTCTTGGGGACGCAATCGACGATACCGTCGCAAACATCGTCATTGCACAGCTTTTGTTTCTCGAACGCGAAGACCGCAATCGTGACATTGAGCTGTATATCAACTCACCTGGTGGTTCGGTAAGCGCCGGACTTGCCATTTTTGACACCATGAACCTCGTGCAATGCGATGTTGCTACCATCTGTGTAGGACAGGCAGCATCCATGGGAGCAATCCTCCTTACAGGCGGTGCCAAGGGCAAGCGATACGCACTCCCACACTCCAGAATCATGATTCATCAGGTCAGTGGAGGTACCCAAGGTACCGCCTCGGATATTGGTATTCAATACAAGGAAATGTTGAAATACCAAGACCTTTTGGCAGGAATCTTGCAAAGACAAACAGGGCAAGAGCTTGAACGAATCGTAAAAGACATGGATCGTGATTACTTCATGTCTGCGGAAGAAGCGACCGCATACGGTTTGGTGGACCAGGTGCTAGTACGTTGATGTGATGTGGCCTTTCCGGGCAACGTCGCTCAGGAAATAGGTTGTTTCATGGCACAGCGGAAAGATTGGGAATCGAACGACGATAGGTGTGTACTTTGCGGGAAACATCGCGATGTCGTTAGGAAACTTGTTTTAGGAATATACGGCGGTATATGTACCGACTGTGTTAGCCTCTGTCTTGAAATTCTCAAATCCGACTCGAAGTCTGTCGAGCCACTCGTCTCGTCGAAGACTTTAAAACCAAAAGAGCTCCACGCCATCCTTGATCAGTACGTGATAGGCCAGGATGCTGCTAAGCGTGCGCTTTCAATCGCCGTTTACAACCATTATAAAAGAATCGATGCACCAGCATCCGATGTCGAGATCCAGAAGTCCAACATCCTATTGATGGGACCAAGTGGATCTGGTAAGACTCTTCTCGCTCAGACACTCGCACGGACCATTGGGGTTCCTTTCGCGATCGCTGATGCGACTGCTCTGACCGAAGCTGGCTATGTTGGGGAAGATGTTGAGAACATTCTTCTACGCTTGATTTCTGCTGCTGAAGCCATGGCATCCTCTCAGGATGAAGCAATCGCTCTCGCAGAAAATGGCATTATCTTCATCGATGAAATTGACAAGATCTGTCGAAAGCAAGATGGTCCCAGCATCACACGTGATGTTAGTGGGGAAGGCGTCCAGCAGGCTCTCTTAAAGATTCTGGAAGGTACCGTTGCGAACGTTCCGCCGCAGGGTGGACGTAAGCATCCGCAACAGGAGTACCTCCAAATCGA
>JBEEMN010000172.1:0-4423 GCA_041192625.1 Armatimonadota bacterium | reverse complement strand
GCCCGTAACAAAAGCATTTGTAAAGTTGGCATTTGCATGTGTTCCACCGGGCACACACCCTTGCTCTACAAGAGCCTCTAAGCCCTCAAACACCGGTACTTTACTTGCGGTCAACGAGATGCCAATATCTGCATCACGGACCCAATGTGACAGGTGACCAAGCAGGCCGTACCCGGTAATGTCGGTTGCAGCATGGACCACCGCTGGAATGCCAAGAAGCTTTGCGATATGAATGGGTCCATCGTTGAGCAGCAGCATCGAAGCGACGATGTGCTCTATGTCCTCATTTGTAACTAGACCACGTTTCAGTGCCGTTGTGTAAACACCTGTTCCGATGGGCTTGGTGAGAACCAAAACATCTCCTGCAACGGCTGCACGATTCGTGAGGATCTGGTCTGGGTGACAAGTGCCTGTAACCGAGACACCGAACTTAAACTCAGAATCTTTGACAGTGTGTCCACCAAGCAGCTTTACACCTGCGCGCGTTAGGACGGACAGTCCACCCGCGATGACATCCGCAAGGACAGCAGGGGGGTAGACATCCACTGGAAAGCAGCTGATATTCAGAGCGGTAAGTGGATTCCCACCCATGGCATAGACATCGGAGAGTGCATTCGTTGTCGCGATCGCGCCAAACGTAAATGGGTCATCCACGATTGGGGTGAAAAAGTCAACGGTCTGAATTAGGGCAGTATCCGCATTCAGGATGTGGACACCTGCGTCATCGTAGCTTGGGATACCGGAGGATGCCGGAAGGTCATAACGGGATGCAAGCGATGAGAGTACGTTTGTAAGGACCGACGGTCCCAGCTTGCTCGCTCAGCCAGCGCAACTGACCTGCTGTGTCAACCGAATCGTTGCGAGGTCTTTGTTGGATGGAGTATCCATTTTAGATTGACTAAGAAGGACGGAGAGGACAGGATTCGAACCCGCACACGGTAACCCGTGAGACCGCTTTCAAGACGGTGGCGATACCATTCCGCTCACCTCTCCGTATCGATGCGAATTATATCAGAAAACAACAATGTGGTCACAACCCATAATCGGCTGTGACCACAATTTGTGTTAGATCTGTGCCTTCAACTTGGCACTGATTGCCGTGCGTGGGTATGCACCCACGAGGCGGTCAACTTCCTTACCACCCTTGAAGATAACCATCGCTGGGATGCTCTGAATACCGTACGTTACAGCCAGTTCAGATTCATCATCAACGTTTACCTTGGCGATTACAACCTGCGCTCCGAGCTCCTCAGAAACGGCATCCAGCTCAGGTGCTACACGGCGGCATGGGCCACACCAAGGTGCCCAGAAGTCGACCAACACTGGAACATCGTTCTTAAGAACGACGGCATCAAAGTCAGCTCCGGTTACTGTTACGGCATTACTCATCATATTCTCCTGTTGCAACCCGGTATCAGCAGGCCGCACTTTCTAGTTTACCTTTAATCCCAGAGTCGTTCTTTGCTAGAAAGGGTTCGGACTATTTCATCAGCGACTGCTATGCCACTTTCCAATGCCCCGTTGATACTGGATGTTAGAAGATGCTCACCACAAACGTACAAGCCATCAGGGAGCGTAGCACTGGGTTTCCTTGAGCGAAAATGGTTTGGATCCTGTACGAATTGCGCTCTTTGCACCGTTTGGTCTGCTATGCAGGCAATGGAATCGGATGGGGTAATGACCTTGTTACGTTGCATGGCCTGATGAAAACTCTGCACGATTTCATCGGTGGTGTCCGTGAAGTGATCTGCCCTCACGGTGACTGCGAAAAGCGACTTTCCTTTAGGTGCACGGTCCGGATCGACAGCATGCATCGGGGCAACCGTCATGAAAGGAGATTGACGGTCAGGATTCAGGATGAGGGAGGGACCGCAGTCAACAACCCTGTCAAGTGTCAACCAGAGACATCTCTGGGAACGGTATTTTGGAGGATTATACTCAGGGAGTAATCCACCAAGTGACCACGCATCCGTTGCCAATACAACGATTTCCGATTCAGTCAATTCTGTAGGCGTCTGAACGTCCCAATGATTACTAGTCTTGGTCAAGCCAGTAACCTGAGTGTCTAGAAGAATGTCAACGTTCTTCTTTTTTAGTGCCGATGCCATCGCAGCTGGTATCGACTGCATCCCCCCAGCTGGAAGTGTAGCAATGCCTTTGCTTAGCATTGACCAGATGAACTTGAAGATGGCTGCACTGGTTCCGAGCGACTCATCTAGAGTGATACCCCCGACAAAAGGCCTGAAAAACAACTCAATCGCGGCATTACTAAAGCCCCTTCGTGTCAGGAAACGAAGGATTGTCTGATCTGGCTCATCCCAAAGTGAGGTCAGGGGCCGCCGATTAAATTCTGCGGCGAGGTGCCACATTAGAAGCTTGTCCTGGATGCTAACCACGGGGGTGATAATCGATGGCAGTGCATCGGCAGGGTTGCGGAACGGGTCAGAGAGCGTGTGTAACCGGTGCTCCTGCATGATGCGGGCACCAGGTGGGAAGTTGTAGGCGGGGAGTGTGGCAAGCTCTGGTAGTACTTGCAATGCGGGATACGCATTCAAGAGCACTTGGAAACCGATATCGATGCGAAAGCCATCGATGGTTTTAGATTGCACCCGGCCGCCCACGGAGGTTGACCTCTCGATTATGCGGACCGGAATGTTCTTATCTGTCAGGCGTCTAGCGCAAGCGAGGCCGGCTAAGCCGGCCCCGATAATCGTAACCTTCATCAAGAGAGATTACTTCTTCCAGTTTCCTCGTGTAAAGTCTGGGAAGTTGACAGCGCCACCACCACGGACGATAGAGAGCTCTGATAATGGAGTTGGAGCAGACCATGCGGCTGCATCGTAGACATCCATATCTGGAGCAATGCCCTGATGCAGGCACTGAATCAAACGGAAGTTCATGATGTAGTCCATTCCACCATGTCCACCCAGCTTGCGGGCCTGGTCGCCATTCTTCTGCCACAGTGGGTCAATAAACTCCTTGTAGCGGTCAGTCTTCGACAGCTCGACCCATGTCTCACCTTCAGGTTGCCCCATCACACAAATGCGTGCTGGATAGTCAGCAAATGTACCTTGCGTTCCCTGAATCAGGTTGTGGCGAGTGTAAGGGCGGAACGTGACAACGTCATGCTGCAGCATAACTGTACGGCCATTTGCTGTCTTCAGCAGCGATGTGCTCATGTCACCGGCTTTGTACTTTTCCTGACGCTTTGGCGAATCCTTGGCAGTGTGCTTGTCACGGTACTCGGACAGCCCGGCTTCCTGGCTGCTCATCGATACCATCGAGACAAAGCGGTCTCCATGATGAATATCCATGTAATTTGCAACTGGACCAAGTCCATGGGTCGGATAGAGGTTGCCGTTGTGGTCGACATGCGGCTTGCGGCGCCACAGACCTTCACCGGAGTCTGCTAACAGGATCTCGTTCAGGTTGTGGATGTACGCTGCCTCACCATGGGTAATAGTTCCGAACATCCCCTTACGGACCATGTTCAAAACCATCATTTCAGAGTTTCCATAGCAGCAGTTTTCAAGCATTATGCAGTGCTTGCGTGTGCGCTCTGATGTGTCAACGAGCTTCCAGCAGTCTGCTAGCGATGTGGCTGCAGGAACTTCTGTAGCGGCATGGTGACCGTTTTCCATGGCTCCGATGGCCATCGGCACGTGCCAGTCCCAAGGAGTTGCGATGTAGACGATATCGATGTCATCGCGTGCTACAAGGGCCTTCCAGCTGTCGAGCTTGCCGCCGTAAACGGTTGGCTTTTGAGCGCCACCGCGTGCGACACGGGATGCGCCATTTTCGGCACGTTCTGTCACCAGATCACAAACAGCACGGATTTCAACGCCTGGGATGTTAATGAGGTCGTTAAGAAGACCACTTCCACGTCCACCCAGACCGATGAATCCAACGCGCACGTTGGCGGTCCGGTCAAACGGGACGCCATGCATCGTTTCATTACTGGTCGCAGCTGGGGTCAATGAACGCCACTCTGCTTCCGCAGCCTCAATGGTGAAAGTTGCCGCTGCAATACCAGCAGTGGCACGCAACATCTGACGTCGGGAAAGCGAATCTGACATAGGTAATTCTCCGGTGGACTTATCCGACTGTTTTATTCACCCTCAGGAGAAACTCTTCCTGCGGATAGACTCATATGCGGAAAGGAAATCCGCATGTATCTTAACGCACAAATGAGTGTCTGCGATGTAATCAACCATTTCACAGAGGATCGGAATGCTTGGGAGCGCAAGTTTCCAAACCCAACGAATCGTCGCCACGAAGCCCGCACCAATACCGTGAAGCAGTATCAGGAAATGCTGTCCAGTCTTCAGGCACGGGCTGTCACCCGTAGCGAATATCTGGATGTGCTTTTGTTTACCGAGCAGCTGAGCCAGTTCACACGTGATGACTCCCTCGAACAACTTCG
>JBEEMN010000171.1:0-4460 GCA_041192625.1 Armatimonadota bacterium | reverse complement strand
TGAAGACCGGGATGGTCTCTACGCCGTCGCCGATGTCGCTGTTTATCCAAGTCTTTATGAACCGTTTGGGATTGTGGCCCTTGAAGCGATGGCTGCCGGAGTTCCGGTTGTCGTCAGCGATGCTGGCGGCCTGCGGGAGGTCGTCGAACACGATGTGACTGGTACGACGACGTATGCTGGGGATGTCAACTCGCTCGCGTGGGGAATTGATCGTGTTTTGCGTGATGATGTTCGTGCCGCGAAGCTTGCGGAGCGTGCAAAGGAAGTCGTTCGGACGAAGTTCTCCTGGAACCCGATTTCCAGGGCGACAGTGGAGGTATATCAAAATGTACTTAATGCGTAGACTCGTCACCATCGGAGGCATCGCTGCCTCCCTGGTGCTTAGTGGTGCGGCAATGGCCGATGTAACCCTGCCTCGTGCAATCAGTGACCACATGGTGCTGCAACGGAACAAGCCCGTTCGCATCTGGGGCTGGGCGGATGCAGGTGAGACCGTTACCGTAGATGTGGCAAAGCGTAAGGCTTCCACAACAGCGGGCGCGGATGGCACCTGGGAAGTTTTCCTGCCATCTCTGCCAACCGGTGGCCCCTATGTTATGAACGTCACGGGCAAGAACAAGCTTCAGCTCACCGATGTCCTGGTGGGCGAGGTCTGGGTCTGTTCCGGACAGTCGAACATGGAATGGCCAGTTCGAATTACGTTCGAGCCAGAAAAAACCGCAAACGAGAGCACCGATGACGGTCTTCGGATGTTCACTGTTACCAAGGCTATCTCAGACACCGAGCTCAAAGATGTAACGGGTGCGTGGCAGCCAGCTGGCCCAACCACCACTCCAAATTTCTCTGCTGTTGGTTACCACTTTGCAAAGACGCTTCGTAAATCCCTTGGCTGCCCAATCGGGATGATTCATACCAGCTGGGGTGGCACGCGTATCGAGGCGTGGACCAGCCCAGCGACGAACATCGCTGCCGGAATGAGCAAGGATGAGTTCAAACCAGGCGATAATCGTAATGCCAACAAGGCATCCGTTCTCTACAACGCAATGCTTGTCCCCGTCGCAAAGTACACCGTAACGGGCGCAATCTGGTATCAGGGCGAGTCCAATGCTGGAAACCCGATGAAGTACCGCACACAGCTGCCTGAAATGATTGCTGACTGGCGTAATGTGTTCCAACCGCCAGATCTGGTTTTCCTTCCCGTACAGCTCGCGCCGTTTACTGCAAATGGAAACAATGCGACGAGCTACGCAGAGATCCGTGAAGCACAATCGATGGCTGCTGAAAAGGACAAGCGTGTTGGTGTTGCTGTCATCACGGATGTCGGCGAAGAAAAGGACATCCACCCACGCAAGAAGGGGCCTGTCGGCGAGCGCTTGGCACTTCAGGCTGCGCGGATTGCCTATGGCAAGAAGAACGATGGCGCATCCCCGAGCTTGCGTAATGTCCGCTACTACGATGGCACTGCGATTGTCACGTTCCGAAACACCGGCGCTGGGCTTGTGATCAAGGGCGGAACCATCAACGAGAATCCAGTCCCAAGTGACAAGCTGATGGGCTTTCAAATCTCGGGCGCGGATGGTGTTTGGTACGACGCCGATGCCGAAATCATCGACCGCGACCGTGTCGAGCTCTCAAGCCCAAAGGTCGCCAAACCGAAGAATGTGCGCTTTGCGTTCATCAACTTCCCACTGGCAAACCTGTTCAGTATCGGAGGGCTTCCTGTGGAGCCATTCCGTACCGACCGTCCATAGTCTTTACGGAATCAAAACCAATAACCACCGCAGGTCACGAGACTCGCGGTGGTTGTTTTTTAGTTGGAAATGTTTGTTCAGAACTTAGAGGATGAAAGCCTCGCCGAGTCTTAGCACCCTGTACGGTTGGGAAATGGCTTCACATGCATCCACAAATTCCTGCGGATCGGCCGTGTTGAAAGCAAACAAATCGTAGTGGTTCGGGATGACACGCTTGACGCCAAGCGACTGTGCCAACGCAGCGGCTTCTGGACCCGAAAAGTTGCCAGAGACGCCCCTGCTTGGGTCACGACCATTGATGGGCAACAAAGCGACATCAGGATGGTGCGGCGCAACGGCATCGACAAGGCCAGCATATGGGACACAGTCTCCGCTGTGGTAAATCGTTTTGCCACCGATCGTGATGCAATAGCCGTGGTAGCGATAATCGCCATTTTCATCCGTGTCCAATGCTTCATGCGCAGCAGGCACTGCGGTTATCGTACATCTATGAACGTCTGACACGGTCAACGTCTCATGGATGGGGATATCCACAAGATAGGTCGCCGCATTGGCGACTCCGGCACTGACTAAGCGATCAAGGGCAAATGTGTAGTTCGCCCGCGGAACAATCACTTTAACACCCGGATTTGAACCAATAAGCTTTGCAAGTGTCTCGCCATCAAGGTGATCCGTGTGGTTATGCGAGCTTGTAATAAATGAGATGTCTGTCAGGCGCTCCGGAGCAATGACCAAACGGGAAATACGTTTGTGAGGCTTTGTCGTTTCCGCATATTTCCGCGTCAGAGAATCCGAGAGGTAGGGGTCAATGATGAAGCGGAACCCGCCGTGAGAAACCAAGTAGCCACTTTGCCCCAGCCACGCGATGATTACCTTGTCTGAAGCGGTGGTTTCAAGCCGTGTGATGTTGTCAAGAAACGCATCATCTGCAAAGAGAGGTTCAATCACGCTTACGAACCGCGCTCCTTGCGCACCATCTCGACACCCGCACACATATTCGTTAGCTTACGGCTTGCCGCCCATCTGGCTGTTTGTGAGAGGCCGCAGTCTGGTGCAAATGCGAGCTGTTCGGCTGGCGCGTGCTCGAGGCACATCCGCACACGGCGGGCTACTTCGTCAACGGTCTCGATGTAGTAAGACTTCACATCGATGATTCCGACGGCCGCCACTTTTCCAGCATCCGCAATCGCACGGATAACCTCAAGCTCTGCAAATTCCCGGCTTGCCATTTCGACGTGGATTTCGTCGAGCGACATCCCGAGGAAAGCAGGGAACATCGGGGCATACTGACGCGGACCTACCGCTCTCGCTTTGTAGTTCCCAAAGCAAAGGTGCGTTGACAAATGGCACTTGCCAACGATGGGCGCAACCGTGCGATTGAAAATGTCTACAAAGCGTTCTGGATCCTCTTTATGGGCGTAGCAGCTCATGCTCGGCTCATCAACCGTGATCTCCGTACAGCCTGCATCAACGAGCGCCACCAGCTCCGCCTGAATCAGTGGAAGCAGCGCTTCTGTCACTGCCCAGCGGTCAGTGTACAGATCCCCGGGGACCAAACGCCCACTCATCGTATACGGTCCTGGGACGCTGGCTTTGAGTACTGGTCCAGCAGGCGCAATCCGCTTCAGACGTGAAAACTCTTCAACAGCACCCAGTCCACCGTCTGCACGAAGCGGGGAAACAATCTGATGGCGTCCTCGCTGGTCATGGGCTGGAGGTCCAAACTCGCGTGGGCTGTCACTCTCAAGCTCGATGCCTGACAAAAAGCCGTAAAAGCTCAGGTTGAAGTCAAGGCGTGTCTGTTCACCATCTGAAATCACATCAAGGCCTGCATTCACTTGATCCGCAACGGCAACACGAACGGCATCGTTTTGGATTTCCGCGATGTCATCAGCACCAAACTGGTCAAGGTGCTCGGATGCAAACTCAAGCCAGCTTGGGAAAGGGTAAGACCCGATGACGGTTGTTCGGAGGGGAATCGTGGACATGGTTTATTCTAACTTACCCTTTGGGCGCGCCAACATTTTCGTAGAGCTTGGCGATGCGATGTGCGTGCTCATCGTAGGCAGCCTGAAACAGCTGCGTCGATTTCTCGGTTCCCACAACTACACCAGCCGTCAAGACCTTCGGAGGCGACCCAGCAGCCGTCAGGAGGGCCGCTGTTTCCGCCTTGATACAGTTGATCAGCATCGCGCCGCCAACCGTTGATCCAGGGGCGACAGGCGTCTCAAGACCATCGATAGTGACCATCGCATCACCCATCGGCGCACCGGTATCAAGGACGATGTCCGCAAAGTCCATCAGCTTCATCCCGGATGCCGCCTTGCTCGTGCTCGGCTCAGCGTGCTTGCTGCTAACAATCGCGATGACTTTGATGCCAGCTGCCTTAAAGCCTGCGGCCATTTCGATTGGCACAACGTTACAGCCAGAGCTGCTGATAACGATGGCAGTGTCGGCAGACGAGAGGTCGAAGTTGCGCAAAATCTGGTCTGCAAGGCCAGAAACGTTCTCTAGAAACATCGCCTGTCGCTGACCATTCGCACCCACAACTAGGTTGTGGAATGACAGCGAGAGCTCCACGATGGGATTCCAGCCTGGAAAGGATCCGTAGCGTGGCCACATCTCCTCAACCATCATCCGGCTGTGGCCGCTTCCAAAGACGTGCACCATACGTCCGGCGAGAATGGTGTCACTGCACCACTTTGCGGC
>JBEEMN010000170.1:0-4468 GCA_041192625.1 Armatimonadota bacterium | reverse complement strand
ATGACAGAGCATCAATGTTGGTGTTGGAACCTCATGAATCACGGTGAAGGTCGGACTTGAGACCGGGTGATCGGATTGGAGAGCCGCTGCAAGGGCTGCGACGAGGGTGGTTTTGCCCGCTCCGAGGTCGCCCACGAGCGAGACGACCATGCCCGGTTTCAGCATGAGAGCGAGCGCTGCGGCGGCATCCCGGGTCGCCTGAATTCCACCTTTGAACATCTGCACGTGGTCAGTTTAGCATGCCTATCATGCTACAATATGAGGTCATGTCAACCGAACTTCTGCGAACACCTCTCGCCGAGCTGCACCGGTCTATCGGAGCAAGAATGGTGCCCTTCGCCGGCTGGGAAATGCCGGTTCAGTATGCTGGAGTCATCGCGGAAGTAAATGCCGTCCGTACGGGAGTTGGCATTTTCGATGTCTCTCATATGGGCCGGATGATTGTTCGTGGAGCGGACACGCTTGCCTACCTTCAGTCACTGGTACCTAGTGATTTGAGCCGCCTCAAGGATGATGGGGGTTGTTACACCTTTCTTCCTAACGAGAACGGCGGTGTCGTGGATGACATTATTGTCTACCGCCGCACTGAAACTGAATTTTGGGTTGTTTTCAACGCTGGATGCCTTGACAAGGACCGTGCGTGGTTCCAAGGGCATACGGCTGGCTTCGATGTCGTCATCGATGACATCACAGAGCGCACAGGTCTGCTCGCCGTTCAGGGACCTGCAGCCATGGCTTTGCTTGGAGACTTTGTAGATTCGCACGCGAGATTTGGCATCGGCGAAACAACATTTGCCGGCATCCCCATAACTGCAGCACGCACTGGCTACACTGGCGAGGATGGCTTTGAGGCATTTGTAGCCGTTGAGCACTTAGAGCAGCTGTGGACAGCCTTCACAGATGCCGGAGTTATTCCATGCGGTCTCGGTGCACGAGATGCCCTGCGCCTCGAAGCGGCGTATCCGCTGTACGGGCACGAAATGGATGACGATGTCAATCCTTTCTCCGCTCGCCTTGGCTGGGTGATTCACAAAAAGAAGGCAGCAGACTACGTTGGCCGTGCGAATGTGGAAACAGGTCGTGGAAACGCATCGATTCCTGCGCTGGTTGGCCTCCTGATGGACGGTAAACACATCGCCCGCGATGGCTACCCTGTTCAGGATGAAGCAGGGAATCCGATTGGTCATGTGACCAGCGGTACCTATTCTCCGATTTTGCAAAAGGGTGTTGCACTCGCACGCCTGACACGGACGCATTCAGAAATCGGCACAACGGTTTACGTCGTTATCCGGGACAAGGCCATGCCGGCGATTGTTTCCGATGCACCATTTGTTCCAACGATTTAGTTTTAAAGGGGTTTCATCAATGTCAAACATTCCAGCAGATTTGCTTTACTCGAAGTCGCATGAGTGGGTACGTGTTGATGGTGACACAGTCACAATCGGTATCACGGACCACGCTCAGGAAGAGCTCGGCGATGTTGTCTACGCATCCCTGCCGACAGTCGGCCGTGTTCTCTCCGCAGAAGATGTTTTCGGTACTGTTGAGTCTGTCAAGGCTGTCTCTGACTTGTACAGCCCACTGTCCGGTGAAGTGGTCGAAGTCAACTCTGCCCTTGAAGATGACCAAACAGCGATTAATGGCGACCCGTATGGCGCCGCTTGGATGCTCAAGCTTCGCTTGACGGATGCAAGCCAACTCTCAGCTCTGATGAATGCTGATGCCTACCGAACTGAGATTGGAGAGTAATCGGTGTCCTATCTCCCAAATACGGATGCTGAACGCGCCAAGATGCTGGCAGCAATCGGTGTCAACAATATCAAGGACCTCTTTGTACATATTCCACAGGAAGTTCAGGATGCCGCAGACTTTAGTAGTCTGACCGATTCCCTTGATGACATGACGTTGCAGCGCAAGCTCATTACCATGAGCAGCAATGCAGCAGACTTGAATTCAAATGCCTGTTTCCTAGGTGCAGGCATTTACGACCACTACATTCCGCCTGTAGTAGGTGCTGTCTGCAACCGCTCTGAGTTCTACACCGCTTATACGCCGTATCAGCCGGAAGTGTCGCAGGGCGTTCTCCAGTCGATCTACGAATTTCAGAGCCTGATCACCCGTTTGACGGGCATGGATGTCTCGAATGCATCGATGTACGACGGCGCGACAGCCCTCGCTGAAGCAGTGATCATGTCCTGTGACCTGACGAAGCGGCGTACTGTCGTCCTACCGGCGAACTTACATCCATCGCTGCGATCGGTCGTCGAGACATACCTTGAGCCACTTGGAATCGCTATTCGGACAGCCGCACAGAACCCTGTGACAGGCGTTACCGAAATCGATACGCTCACAGAAGATGATGCATGTATCGTTCTCCAACAGCCAAACTTCCATGGAGTTATCGAGGATCTCGGAGCAGCTGTCGCTGCTGCAAAGCTCGTGGGCGCACAGACAGTCGTGAGCGTTGATCCTATGAGCCTCGGCATCCTTGAGACCCCAGGTGCACTTGGTGTTGACATCGTTGTTGGTGAGGGTCAGGGCCTTGGATGCTTCCCGGCATTTGGTGGTCCCCTCCTCGGCCTCTTCGCCTGCAAAAAGGAATACATCCGTCGTATCCCTGGACGCATTGTCGGTGGCTCTGTGGACACATCCGGTCGCCGCGCATACACGATGACGCTGCGCACCCGTGAACAGGACATCCGCCGAGATACAGCAACATCTAACATCTGTACCAACCAGGCGTTGTTTGCCCTTGCGGC
Organism: Armatimonadota bacterium; assembly: GCA_041192625.1. Lineage (GTDB taxonomy): Bacteria > Armatimonadota > Armatimonadia > Armatimonadales > Armatimonadaceae > CAIRTT01. The sequence continues at coordinate 1,709 of JBEEMN010000170.1, read as the reverse complement.
AACGGTCTATCTCTCTGTGATGGGCACGCAAGGCTTCAAGCAAGCCTCAACTCTGTGTCTTCAGAAGTCGCACTATCTGGCTGCAAGGCTCGCCGATGCGGGACTGCCTCAGCGCTTCTCCGGACCATTCTTCAAGGAATTCGTCATCACATGTCCAGCACCCGTTGTTGACATTAACAAGGCGCTCTTGGAGAAGAAGATGATTGGCGGCTTACCACTTCCGGATGCTCCTAACGACATGCTGGTCTGTGTAACTGAGCAGCGCACCAAGGAAGAGTTGGACAGTTTTGTCGATGTTCTGGCATCGTTTGTAAAGGGTGAGGTGGCATAGGATGTCAACAGAACCAACGATTTTTGAGAAGTCCCGGTCTGGTCGTGTGGGCGTGCAAATGCCTGCATGTGATGTCCCGGTTGTTGACATCGGTTCCCTCCTCCCAGGTGTCTCGCTTCGTGCGGGTTTGCCACTGCCTGAGCTGAGTGAAGGCGATGTGATGCGTCACTTCCTACGCATTTCGCAAAAGAACTACTGCGTTGACAAGGGATTCTATCCACTGGGTTCGTGCACGATGAAGTACAACCCAAAGATCAACGATGTAGCCGTTCAGATGCCAGGCTTTGCGCGTGTTCACCCATTCCAACCAGAAGAGACCGTTCAGGGCACTCTGCAAGTTTTGTTTGATATGCAGAACTGGCTCAGCGCAATCCTTGGTATGGATGCGGTTTCGCTCCAACCTGCTGCGGGTGCACACGGTGAGCTCCTTGGCCTGATGCTAATCCGTGCTTACCATGTGAGCCGTGGGGATGCGCATCGTAACCTTGTCCTCGTCCCAACGGCTGCACACGGTACAAATCCGGCATCCGCTGCACGCTGTGGCTACAAAACACTCCCAATCATCACCGATGAGCGTGGCCTTACATGTATAGATGACCTCAAGCGTCAGATTGCAGCATGTGGTGACAACCTCGCAGGCATGATGTTGACTAACCCTAACACCGTTGGTCTGTTTGAAGAAGAAATCTGCCTGATTTGTGAGCTGGTCCATGCAGCTGGCGGACAGATGTACTGTGATGGCGCGAATATGAATGCGCTGGTTGGAACGGCACGCCCAGGTGATATGGGCTTTGATGTGATGCACGTCAACCTCCATAAGACATTCAGCGTTCCACACGGCGGCGGCGGTCCTGGCTCCGGCCCGGTAGGCATCAAGGCCCACCTTGCGCCATTCCTACCAGTGCCAGTGGTCGTCAAGGATGATGCCGGTGTCTACCGACTGAACTACGACCTCCCGCAGACGATCGGTAAAGTTGGTCCGTACTACGGCGCCTATCTTGCTGTCGTCCGTGCATGGGCTTATATCGCACACTTCGGTAAACAGAACATTCATATGATCAGCGAAGATGCCGTCCTCAACGCAAACTACATCCGGGTTGCGCTTGGCCGGACGCTTGATATCGCCTATGACCGTATCTGTATGCACGAGGCCGTTTTCAGCCTCAAGAACCTCAAGGCTGAAACTGGAATCAAGGCCTTGGAAGTGGCAAAGCGTATCATCGATTACGGATACCACCCACCGACGATGTACTTCCCGCTGATTGTCCCTGAGTGCTTAATGATTGAGCCAACGGAAACGGAAAGCCTCGAGACCATCGATGCGTTTATCGTTGCGATGGAGAAAATCATTGCGGAGTGTCACACAGATCCTGAGACG
>JBEEMN010000169.1:0-6064 GCA_041192625.1 Armatimonadota bacterium | reverse complement strand
CAACCGTGGAACCTTCCAAATTGACACCCTAGACAGTGGCCTAAATGCTGGCAAACTCCTCGGCGGCAAGGGACTCGGGATGTAGGGTCATCCGCAAAACGTGGACTGAACGAAAAAAGCCTCTCGGAATCCGGGAGGCTTTCTCGTAACGTACAAGCCAGCTCGTTAGAAGCGATACGCCAAGCGGAGCTGGGATCCGCTGAAGTTCATTCCTTGTGCTTCGTTGATGGATGTGACATCGTATTCGAGTCCCCAACCATCATTACGCTCATAGCCAACCAACAGCTTTGCACCAAAGCGGCTGCTGGTTCCTCCGCTTTGCAGCGAGTAGAAACCAAGGCCTCCGCCATAGTAGAAGCGATCGGATGAGACCGGGCTGCTCACATAGGAGCGAACTTGTGCACCGATTCCAATACGGCGTACGGAATCACGACCACCGCCAATGCTCACTAAGCGATCACGCCACGAATAGTCAAGGTATGCGCCCATAATGGTTGGGAGTTTGGATGTCGACTTCTTGAAGTCGTAGGACACACCAAAGGATGCGTTTGTGTTTGCAGAGCCATCGGTTGGCCGAAGAACGCCCGCAACAACCCGAAGCGGCCGCTGAACAGGTACCTGATCTGCAACGACGAACGGCTGGGAGACAACATTTGATGCCAATGCGGCAACCAAGAGGGTAATCATATTGAGATAATCCTAGTCCTGAATGCCCATCAGTATATCAAAGAGGCGTTGGTCCAACTGCTCATACGGCAGTGCCTGAGCGGTGATGCCATCGACATCGAACTGCCGCGACTGGATCGCATTTGCACGTTCTGGTGTGTATTCACCGAGGAGTGCTTCTGATTCCGAACAGGTTGGATTCAGCTGCGCGAGGAGCTCCTGAACAACAGGATCTGCATCGAAAATACGTGCCTTCTCTTTGAGGATGAGGTAGGAACGCATACATCCCTTGACGAAGCCGAGGATATCCGCATCATCGGATGCCGTACGCAGCGGGTGCGCATCGAAGTGAAGCGAGCCCGTGTAGCCGTAGTTCTCAAGCATACGCACGAGGAAGAATGCATTCTTGGCATCTTCTTGTCCGAAGCGAAGATCCTGGTCAAAGCGACCTGGCTTTTGGCCATTGAGGTCGATGTGGAAGAGCTTACCTGCCTCGAGTGCCTGTGCGACTGCGTGGTAGAAGTTGAGACCAGCGATGGTTTCATGGGCGACTTCTGGGTTTACACCAACCATGTCTGAGTGCTTAAGGGTTGCAATAAAGCCAAGCATCGCACCGGTGGTCGGCATATAAATGTCACCGCGCGGTTCGTTCGGCTTAGCTTCAAGTGCAAACTTGTAGTCATATCCCTGAGCAACGGAGTATTCGCAGAGGAAGTCCATGGCTTCACGCATCCGCTTGGATGCAACGACGGCATCCTTGCCAGCATCCACTTCAGCACCTTCACGGCCGCCCCAGAAGACGTAGACCTTGGCTCCGAGCTCATTGCCGACATCCATCGAGCGCATCGTCTTCTGCAGCGCAAAAGCACGCACCTTGGGGTCATTGGATGTAAAGGCACCATCGCGGAAAATTGGGTGCGTAAACAAGTTTGTGGTTGCCATCGGGACACACAAGCCAGTGTCGTTCAGACGCTGCTTGAATGCTGCGATGATGCTGTCCTGCTCGGCGATGGACTTGCCAAATCCGAGGAGGTCATGGTCATGGAGGTTGACGCCGTAGACGCCGAGGTCTGCGAGCTTGTCGAGCATCGTCAGAGGGTCATAACCTGGGCGGGTTGGCTCGCCAAACGGGTCGCGTCCGTTGTTTTGCAACGTCCAGAGACCAAATGTAAACCGATCAGACTTTTGTGGTGTATAGAGCGACATCGCTGGCATCCTTATAGAGCATTTTGTTGACAGGGAAATCCACTATCACAGCCATTAGTCTACAGGTTGCTCAGCGGCTATCCCCACTGCAGAGTTCCCGATAGAGTTTCATAATCTTCCGAACGTACCCTTGGGTTTCCCTATACGGCGGGATACCACCCCAGCGGCGTACGGCGCCCATGCCGGCGTTGTAGCTAGCGAGGGCAAGTGCGAGGTGGTTGTCACTGGCCTTGTCAAAATCATTTGACTTGCTGTACTTGTTGAGGCGTTCCTTAATGAGGTAGATGCCACCAGCCAGATTCTGCACAGGATCATAGGGATTCGAAAGGCGTAACCGCTTGACCTCATCGGGCATCAGTTGAATGAGCCCCATCGCCCCTTTGTGGCTGGTCTCCGTGATACGAAAATCGCTTTCCGCAACAACGGTTGCCACCGCGAGGCGTGGATCTAGGTCGTATTCTTCCGAAAAACGTAGGATTCCGTACGTGATCTGGTCTGCCTGTGCATCGGAGAGGCGCTTGTTGTGACGTTTGATATAGCCTTTGTAGCTCGCGAAAACGGATTGGCTCTTTGGCGACAGAGCAGCACGAAGCCGCGCGATGGAGCCGACGGTACCGGGTCGAGGCGTCGGAATAACTGATGTGCTTGACGGCTGTGTTTTTTTGACGGCAACGGTCGGAGCCGCACGGCGTTCTGCTTCGAGCCAGCGTGCTTCTGCTCGCAGGCGCTCCTCAAACCAGCGTGCTTCCCTGAGGGCAATATCTGCTGCACTCGCGACTGCGATCACGGTCATCGGGGGGATGCCAGAGAGGACGCCATCGGCATCCGACTTGCTGACGGTCGCGAGGACACGAACAGTGCTACCTGAGTGAAGCCAGACCGGTTGAACGCTGATGGTAAGGCGCACGGTTGAGTTGTCCGGCAAAGTCAGTATGAGGACTGCATCGTCTTCATCGCCAGCCAAGATGCCCGTTAGGCGGCCATCGAGCTCAAATGGGACATCTGGGGGGATACGAAAGCCTCTCGATGCGGAAACAAAGCTACCCTGTTTCCACCCGCTGGCTCGGCGCTGTGCCAGGTATTGGTCCGTTGGAGATTGCATTGTTTACCATCCCTTTTGAGAGGGTTGTGCGTAAATGTAAACATCCGCTGAGAACAGCAATCGATACGGAGAGACAGGGATTCGAACCCTGGGTAAGATTTGACACCTACAACCACTTAGCAGGCGGCCGCTTTCGTCCACTCAGCCATCTCTCCACAACAATCAACCGTCCTCAACGGACATGTAGGAATATCATGCAGAATACCCGGGTGCAAGGAATCTGGGGTAAAACCCTTGCTCTGAAGCACGGTTTCAGGATAGGGTTCGCTTGAAAACCGCGGATTGAGAGGTCTCTATGACACGAAGAGCGATTATGCTGGCAGGGTTGGGTTTGTTGATGTCTGCGCCGATGGCTGCATTTGCTGGCCCAACAGGCCAGACGGGTATACGTGAATCTGACATCATTTACCGGCGCAAGCAAGGCGTAGCCTTGACGATGGATGTGTTCCGTCCGGCAAAGCCCAATGGTGCTGCGGTGCTGTGGATGGTTTCCGGGGGATGGGTCTCAAGCCACGAGGCAATCAACCCTGGATATGCAAAGCCATTCACGGATGCCGGCTACACATTCATTCAGGTCGTGCACGGAGCGGCTCCGCGCTACAAGGTCGATGAAATCGTTGAGGACATGCACCGCGCTGTGCGGTTCGTTCGCTTCAATGCGAAACGCTTTAGCATCGACCCGAGTCGTATTGGTATTTCAGGCGGTTCCGCTGGTGGGCACTTGTCGATTATGATGGGTGGCTTCGGCACGCAAGGTGATCCAAAAGCATCAGATCCAGTTGATCGTGAAAGCAGCAAAGTGCAAGCGGTCGCGTGCTTCTACCCTCCAACGGACCTGATGAACTATGGCAAGGAAGGCGCAAAAGCGATTGACATCCCGATGCTAAAGTCCTACTGGCCAGCATTCGGTGTCAATGACTCAACATCTGCAACAGACCGTGACAAGATTGCTGCGAAGATTTCGCCAATAATGGGAAATCTCAAGGATGTTCCTCCAACCCTGATAGTTCATGGAACGTCTGACATTCTCGTCCCGATTCAACAGTCTGAGCGGTACATCAGTGCACTCAAAGCAGCAGGACGCACCGCACAGCTAGAAGTCCGACCGGGTAAAGGGCATGGCTGGCCAGGGATGGAATCCGACCTCGCACTCTTTATCACCTGGTTTGGCAAGTACCTCCCAACAAAGTAAGGACGCTCGTCCTTCCAGCCCCCGAGACAAACGGGGGCTGGTTTCAACCCTGGTTCGTCGCAACCCGACTTGACACTTCAGCGCCGATGCTGATGTATACAAGCTTTATTGGATACACGGACACGTACAGCACGCACAATCATTTCAGTCTGGCAGCTCACACCCATTTTCGTTCGGACATTTGATAAATGCTTACGAAAGGTACTGAGAGAACATCCCAGTTTCGCAGCCAATATCACAGGCGGTGCTGCCGGCTGTTCGGTCAATAAATGCAACACTGCATGCTCACGACACGTCAAAGGACAGCCATTTTCGTTGAATTCGTCTGTAGTCACACCATGTCTCCTGAGTCGGGCTGACGAAACGGAGCAAATACACCGAATTCCGCCCGGATATATGGCTGACATAATAAAAAACGGCCATTACAAGGCCGTTTCAACGCAATTTACATAGCTTGTAATGGTAGCGAAAATCACTCAATTCCCGCCCATTTCCGGCTAACGATACCAACAGTTTAGCCTATGTGCAAGATTCCGTAGCACACTTTTCCGCTCTTACTCCCAACAACGCTTGTAATGGTAAGCGCATCGAGGACGCCACTCCATTTTGTAGCCTTCACAACCACACGCTTACGTGCCACACGCCTCGCCTCAGCAAGCGTAACATCTGTCAAAGGAGCATGCTCACCCAGTGTTCGCAGGATAGACATCGTCCAGTCATCCCCCACCTGATGCTCAAAAAATGGGTCAAAACAGATCACATCGTAGTGGTTGTCAGGACACTGCTGGAGGTACTCCAAATGGTGGCCGAGGTGCACAACCTCGATACGCCGCATCACGGCATTAATGCGCCGGTTCTGCGTCTCAAGCGTCGCAAGGCCACGTGACACCACTAAACCAAGCTCAGGACAGGCCTCAACACCGTGCACGACACCAGTCTCGCCCACGGCATGCGCGCAAAGTAACGCCTCACCGCCGTAGCCAAGGGTTGCATCGAGTACACGATCCCCTTCCACAAGAGCACATGCATCCAAGAGGTGATCAACCTGCCCACGCATGTAGTTCCCCAGGCGGACATAGCCCATGTTTGGATGATAGTGCAGCTGACCACCATCCCGGTCCACCAGCAGCCACCGGTCCGACTGAACCACTAGAAAGCGCAGCACACTCTCGTCCATCTCAAACATCGCATCCATCTTGCGGCTGCGACGCACGAAAAATGGCAAGCCAAGCGCATCCGCGACGCTCCGCGCATGCTCGACCTCATCCTTGCGGCTCTTTAGCGCACATGTCACCGCAAAGCCTGGGATGGGCTTCCAGCACTTCGGAATCCCTATCAATGAGCAACATCCAACATCAAGGATGCTGCGCTTACGCTTCGTTCTGTGCCATCCGAGAGCAGCACCACGACGTGACCAAGGCCTGCAAGACGAACGATAGAAACTTTGCCAAAGCTTGGGTGATGTCGCCAATAGCCGCCGCGGTGCCGGGCATTCCAAGCATCCACCAATGCAGGCGACATGGCTGCTGTTTCCAGAAATCCATCAATCGTAGTCATCACGTGGTCTGCAACTTTACGTGATGACGTAGCTGATCCTGCTCCCACAAGCGCGCCGGCAACGTAGCCAGTCTGTAGCTCTGGAGCATCTGCCACATTGATGCCAATGCCGACGACATACACGGGTGCGCCAAAGGCATCCCAGTGCTCCACCAGTACCCCGGCAACCTTGTCGCCGTTCAAGAGGACATCATTGGGAAATTTTAGAGAAAGTCCCATATCCCCACAGGTAGCCGCTGCCGCATCGAATGCCGCAACGCCCGCGAGCAGTGGGATCGCTTCCAGCGGCAGAGCATCACTAGCAGGCAGTAAAAAGGACATCAGGCAGGCTGTCCCGGCAT
>JBEEMN010000168.1:0-4474 GCA_041192625.1 Armatimonadota bacterium | reverse complement strand
GCGATTTACTTTGCCTACTGGATCATCGGAACAAACTACCTGACGAAGCTTTCGCTCAAGCAGGATGACAACCGCGATGAAGCATTTGCTGCGAAGCGAACTAACTTTGCGGCTCCTGGCGGTGTCATTCACGTTGTGTTGCTTACGTTTGCAATGACTGACTGGGTGATGTCGCTCGATCCAATGTGGCTTTCTTCCCTGTATGGCGCATGGCACATGGCTACAAGCCTTTTGTTTTCGATTGCTGTCGGGTCGTTCATCTTGCTGTCGCTTCGCACGAAGTCGCCGTACAGCGGTGTCATTCAGCCACAGCTGACAAAAGACCTCGGTAACCTCATGCTTGGCTTTACGATGGTCTACGGGTACTTCACGCTGTCGCAGTTCTTGATCATCTGGTCGGGCAACCTTCCAGAGGAGAACATTTTCTTCGTACAGCGGTTTGAAGGGCCAATGGTGTATCTGGGAGCTGCATTGGTGGTTTGCCAGTTTGTCATTCCGTTCCTGCTACTGATATCGGGTAAAACAAAGCGAACACCGTCGATTCTTCGGTTTGTCGCAGGCTGGATTGCAGTTGTCCGCATTGTTGACCTGTTCTGGCAGATTGTCCCGTTCATGGTGAATTTTAGCGGTGGTGTTGCAGTACCAGTTATCCTCGGGGCTATTGGTGCAGTGCTCGCTGTTGGTGGAGTCTGGGTGTATGTCTTTAGCGGCAATGCACGCAAGGTCGCGCTGATTCCTAGTTACGATCCGCGATTGATTGAAGCAAAACAACAGTGGGAGGCATCGAGTCATGCATAAGTCAGATTCTAAGAACCCCGGTTATATCGTTGGGTATGAACACTCGGATGTAAAGATGGGACCACTTGTGCTCGCCTTTGGTGGGTTAGTTGGCTTGTTCGTTATATCGAGTGCCGCGATGATGTGGTTCTTGAACTTTACTAAGCCCAAGTATGCGAGCGATGTCAACGTACCTGGTTGGTCGGTTGAGCGTAAGCTCCCTGCCCATCCTCAGCTGCAAGCGAATCCTAAAGAAGAGATGAACCTTTTTAAGGAAGCTGAAGCCCCTTATGGCAAGCGCATCGAGTCGGCTATCGATGTTGTCGCGAAGCAAGGCATATCAGGTATTGGTGAGAATGTGCCTGAGACTGGGTTTAAGGCACAATATCCAGGAATGCGCTCCAGTGGTGCTGGTCATTCTGGGCATGATTCCGAGAAGCATCCGAATGGCGATAGTGAAGGACATCAAGGGCATTAAGTGACTGACTTTCGTCGCTGGGTTGGGGTTCTTATTTGTATGGGCTTGGCCTCTGTGGCAGCATTGTCTCAGGGAGTGAGCGCGGGGCCTCAGTCTGGCGGGCGTCCGACTTTTTCGACAGGCATTAATGCGGCGCGTGACGTAACTGTCAAACAGCGGTTGGAAAATCAGATTCCGCTGGATACGCAGTTCACAGACGAATCGGGAGCAAAGGTTGGCATCGGGAAGTATTTCGGTAAGAAGCCTGTTTGGCTTGTTATGCCGTTTTACTCATGCAAAAACACCTGCGCGAACATGTTGCATGGCTTGGTGGAAAGTCTACATGATCCAGCCCTAAAGTGGCAGGTCGGTAGAGACTTCGAAATTGTCATTGTTAGTATTAACCCGAAAGAAGATGCGTCGGTAGCATTGGCATCCAAGAAGCGCTACATGAGTGAGCTTGGAATAGCGGGTGCAGCGGATGGTTGGCATTTTCTAACTGGGAGTGAAGCTGAAATACGTCGGCTGGCTGATTCGCTTGGTTACATTTATGTGTACGACCAAAGAACCGATCAGTATGCGCATCCAAGCGTCACGATGGTCCTAACACCAACGGGTAAAGTTTCTCGATATTTGTTTGGGGTTGTTTATCCTGGCAAGGATGTATATCTTGCATTGACCGAGGCTGCTGAAGGTAGGATTGGGACGATTGCAGATCAATTTTTGCTGATGTGTTACCACTACGATCCGGCTCGAAATGTGTATGGGTTGCGAGTTGTCACATTGTTGAAGGTATTGGGTACGGGGACCGCATTGTTACTGGGTACATTTATGTTTCAGTCGCTGCGTAAGGAGAGGAAGTCCCGCTTGACTGCTGGGTCTGGCACGGGGAATAACGAATGAACGAGTTGCAGTTAGCACCTATTGCTGCGTCGGAGTATGCAGGTGAAGTCGATAAGCTGTTCTGGGTGATGAATGCTCTGACGGTGGTTTTTACCATCATCGTCATCGCACTGATTGCTTTTCTTGCAGCACGGTACCGTAAGGGCACAAATGTGGACCGGTCTAATCCTACGACGCACAACACGTTGTTGGAGATGACTTGGACCTTGCCTGCTCTGGTACTTGGTCTTGGCGTATTCACTTGGTCTTCGCGTCTTTTCGCTGATGTCTATACGCCGCCGAAGAATGCTCGTGAAGTGTTTGTCATTGGCAAGCAGTGGATGTGGCATGCACAGCATTCGGATGGGACTCGTGAAAACAACGAAATCCATGTGCCGGTCAACAACCCGGTGAAGCTCTCGATGATCTCACAGGATGTTATCCACGCATTCTACGTACCTGAGTTTCGGATTCAGCGTCACGTCGAGCCAGGCCGCTACACGAATATGTGGTTTACACCAACCCGTGTTGGTAAGTACCGCGTTTACTGCAATGTTTATTGCGGAACGCAGCACTCCGAAATGGGCGGCTGGGTGATTGTGCAAAGCCGTGAAGACTTCGAGAAGTGGCAAGCAGGTGGCGGTGGACGTCCGTTCTATCCTGGAGGGATTTCGACTCCGACCGGAGATCTTTCTCTTGCACAAACTGGTGCGACACTCTTCCGCAAATATCAGTGTGCGTCTTGTCACGCAGATGGACCGAAGGCATCCGCTAAGGGCGCTAGCTTAGTTGGTCTCTATAAGTCTCTGCGTCAACTGTCAGATGGTTCCAAGGTTGTGGCTGATGAAGGATACATCCGCTCCGCCATCCTGAATCCAAATGATGTTCGTCTTGCGAATTCGACTGGTTCAATGCCTGCTTATCGTGGGTCGTTGTCTGAGTCTGAAGTTATTGCCTTGATTGCTTATATCAAGGAGATCGGTACTGGAAAGCCACTCGAGGGTGGTCGGCCCGATAGTGTTGCTCCTGCGGCAAATACCAACTCGCAGCAGTGGCGCTACATGTATGGAGGAGAGCAATACCAATGAGTACGGCAACTTTGAAGGACGTGGGTAAGCCCCATGACAAGGTCAAGGAGCCATTGAACTACCTGAACGCTACGAATACGATTAAGTCGTGGCTGTTTACGGTCGACCACAAGCGCATTGCGATTATGTATCTTGTGGCGGTGTCGGTAGCTTTTCTTCTTGGCGGTCTCGCCGCTGGAATGATTCGTGTGGAGCTAACGGTTCCTAAGGGTCAGTTCCTGACAAATGATGCGTATAACAAGGTGTTCACGGCACACGGCGTAATCATGATTTTCTTCTTTCTGATTCCGGCGGTGCCGGCAGTATTGGGGAACTTTATCTTGCCGTTGATGCTGGGGGCGCGTGACCTTGCCTTTCCTCGCTTGAACCTTCTGTCGTTCTATGTTTATAGTGCGGCGCTTGTGATGGGCTTGGCTGCAATCATCGGTGGTGGTGTTGACACTGGATGGACGTTCTACACGCCGTATTCGAGTGTGTACTCTAACTCCAATGTTGCGCTGACGATTATGGCAGCGTTCGTGGCGGGGTTCTCGTCAATCTTTACGGGTCTGAACTTTATCGTTACCATTCACAAAATGCGTGCACCGGGGATGACCTGGTTCAAGATGCCATTGTTTGCATGGGCGATGTATGCGACCAGTGTGATTATCATGCTCGGAACACCTGTGGTAGCGATTACGCTGGCACTGGTTGTTGTAGAGCGCACACTCGGTTTTGGTATTTTCTCACCTGAGATTGGCGGAGATCCAGTTCTCTTCCAGCACCTGTTTTGGTTCTATTCTCACCCGGCGGTCTACATCATGGTTCTCCCAGCAATGGGTGTTATCAATGAAGTGATTGCTGCAAACAGCAAGAAGCGCATCTTTGGTTACGAATTCGTAGCATTCTCTACGATGGCGATTGCAGTGTTTGGCTTTATCGTTTGGGGCCACCACATGTTTGCAACGTCCCAGTCGATGTACCTTGGGCTTGTTTTCTCGGTCCTCAGCTTCCTCGTTGCTGTCCCTTCTGCAGTGAAGATCTTCAACTGGGCGACGACGATGTACAAGGGCTCGGTCGAGCTAACAAGCCATATGCTGTACGCGTTCGGCTTCCTGGGACTGTTTACCATCGGTGGATTGACGGGTCTCTACTTGTCGTCACTGGCCACTGACATCCACCTTACTGCAACCTACTTTGTTGTAGCTCACTTCCACTACGTCATGGTTGGCGGTACAGCGATGGGCTTCCTCGCTGGGCTGCACTTCTGGTGGCCTAAGATGACTGGACG
>JBEEMN010000167.1:0-4484 GCA_041192625.1 Armatimonadota bacterium | reverse complement strand
CGCTGGCATCTTCCACTTGAGACAGCATCGCTGGATCAAGTGACGCTGGCCATCAAAGCGATGGAAGTCGAAGCCTTAGGTTTGCGCGAGGATGTCCATTTGCGGATGCTTGCTTACCGTGGGCAGGTCGGCGCTTACGCAGCCCGGATGGTTGCTTCGTAGGACGAAATCCACCTGACAACATGGTAAGGGCGTGGTACTTTGCGCCTATGCGCATTAACTCTGTTCTGGCGGTCACTTTCGCCGCCATTGCATCCCTTGGTATGGCCGGACTCTCCGCTGTTGGACAGGGACAGCAAAATCCAAACTCCTTTGCCCCAACGTACGCTCCTGACCGTGAATATGATCTGCTTCACCTAAAGGTCATCCTCGATGTCAACGAAACAAACCGAACATTCACCGGTGAGTCGTTTAACACCATCCGCCCGCTAGTCCAGACGCTGACATCCGCAAAGTTCCATGTCGGCCAGGGCTTGACCGTAAAGAGCATGGCTGTCAATGGCCGTGATGTCACATTCAAGCGCAGTGGCGAGTTCGTGACGGTTACCTTGCCCGCGCCGCTTGCGCCAAATGCTACAGCCATTATCTCCGCTAAGTACTCCGGAGGCTCTAAGCAGGGGGGTGGCTTCGGCTCGGATGGTGGCTGGCACTGGATGGTTCCGACAAAGGCAAATCCTGACAAAGATGGCTTCTGGACGCAGGGTGAGACCGGCTTTAACCGCGAGTGGGCTGTTACCTGGGATTACCCAAATGACTTCACGACCACCGAAACCATCACCACCGTTCCCGCAAAGTGGGAAGTCGTCGGCAACGGGATCCCCGTCAGCAACACAGTCAAAAATGGCCGCCGCACCGCGCATTGGAAAATGACGCAGCCGCACGCAACCTATCTGCTTTCCCTGGTCGCAGGGCAGGTCGCCATCATGAAGGATGTCTGGAATGGAACGCCACTTTGGTACGTTGTGCCGGCGAGTCAGAAGGACACGATCGCTGCATCCTTCTCCGACACCCCCGACATGATGACGTTCTTTTCGAACATCACCGGTTTCCGCTACCCTTGGCCGAAGTACGCACAAAACGCGATGTATGACTTTGGCGGTGGAATGGAAAATGTCTCGGCAACGACGCTTGGATCGGGCAACCTCACGGATGGCCGCGATGGCATCCGCACCATGGCATCGTTGAATTCACATGAGCTCGCGCACCAGTGGTTTGGCGATGTTGTTTCCTGCAAGGACTGGGGACAGACATGGCTGAATGAGAGCTTTGCCACATTTATGCAGTCCGCATACTTTGAGCACGCGCGTGGCTCCGCGGCGTATGATCGTGAAATCGAAGGCAATATGCGTGGCTACTTCGGTGAAGCGCGTCGCTATATGCGCCCGATTTCAACACGGCGCTACGCCAACCCAGATGCGATGTTTGACTCGCACAGCTATCCAAAGGGCGGCGTTGTCATCCACTCGCTGCGCCAGCTCCTTGGAGACAAGGCATTCTGGAAAGGCATTAACCTCTACCTCACCCGTCATAAGCACACGCCGGTTGAGACATATGACCTGATGAAGGCGATGACGGATGCCAGCGGAATCAACTGCGAACCGTTCTTCAATCAGTGGATTCTGTCCCCTGGCCACCCAGTGCTGGATTACACCTGGTCGTACGATGAAGCATCCAAGTCGGTCAAGCTCCGCGTCAAGCAGCTCCAAAAGACGGATGGCGGTGTGCCCGTTTACACCATCCCGACCAAGGTTGGCATTTTCATGTCCTATGGGATGTCAACGCAAAAGGTGACGCTGAGCGGTGCTGAGCAGGAGATTACGCTCAAGGTTGATGCCAAGCCGGATGCGGTTTTGCTCGACCCAAGCCACGAATTCCTTCGGGAAATGCAGCACAAGCCTACACCGGCGGAAGCTCGTGCGATTGTCAAGCATGCCACAAATGCCGTCGAGCGGCAGTCTGCGTTTGACATGATCTGCTCCGATAGCCCATCGGATGGTGAGTTGAAATCGTTGCTGTCCATCCTGCGCAGCGATCGTCGGGTTTTCCCAGTGTTCAATAGCGTTGCGTCACTGTCCAGTATCAAAAATCCAATGCTCAAGGCTTTCTGGGCTGATGAACTTGGCCACCCGGATCCGAGCCGCAAGGCAGCAGCGATTCGTGCTCTCCTCGATTACGACGTAACGAGTGGCGACATCGCAATGGTGAAGACATTCGTCACCGAAGCTCAGTTCAATTCGGTCAATCTCGCAGCCATCAGCTTCCTCGATAAGCACGACAGGGCTGGAAGCAAGGCCGTGTTCGAAAAGGTGCTGACCTTCAAGAATCGCAATCAGTCCATTGCGAATGCTGCGAAGAGGTCTCTCGGCAAGTAAGGTGATCAAACCAGTCCGCTGGGGCGTGCTTGGGTGCGCCCGCGTGTTTCAAAAACGGATGCTGCCAGCCTTTGCAGCATCCGAACTTAACACCTTGACTGCGCTTGCAAGCCGGGATTTTGCGAAGGCTCAGTCTGTCGCCGATGCGAATGGAATTCCGTACGCGTTCGGCGACTACGATGCGCTTCTCGCAGCTCCAGACATCGATGCCGTCTATATCCCGCTGCCAAATGACATCCATGCCGAGTACACCGAGCGCGCTCTCCTCGCTGGCAAGCACGTGCTTTGTGACAAGCCCTTTACGCTAAACAGCGCGGATGCAAAACGCTGCGCGGCGCTTGCTGATGCCCGTGGTCTGCGGCTGATGGAAGGCTTTATGTATCGCCATCATCCGCAGCATATGTTTGTGCAGGGGCTGTTGCTACGCGGTGATATTGGTGTCCTCACTCGTATTGATACGACATTTTGCTACACCGCGACGATTGAGCATGCCGGAATTCGGTGGAATCCCGCACAGGGTGGCGGGGCGCTTTGGGATGTTGGTGTATACGGCATTAACCTTGCCCGGATGTATCTGGGGGAGCCGCAGAGCGTCTACTCCCGTTTGGCGATGCACGCGGAGACCGGGGTTGACATCCACAACACCGTGGTTCTGGACTACGCCGATGGACGTCATGCCATTCTTCATTCAGGCTTTGATCAGGCATTTTCCAGCACCGCGACGCTGACCGGGACGCTAGGTTCGATCACGCTTGAGCGGGCTTTTCAGGTTGGTGAGGCTGGCACCCGTGTGCGCTACCGCTCCCATGGAACGGATGATGTACAGACCATGGAGTTTCCGTACATCAACCAGTGGCAGCGTGAGCTGGATGACTTTGCGCTCAGCGTGCGGATCCCGGAAACACCATTGGTCGGTGGGGAAAATGGCGTTGCACAGAGTGTGGTGATGGATGCTGTGATTCGCTCGGCCCAGTCTGGCCGGCGGGAGGAGATTTAGCATGCCACTTCCTCCAGGTGTTGGCGAAGGGCTTTTGCTTGGGATAACGGTGCTCGTGGGAGCCTTTGTGATACGGCGTATCCGGCGCCGGAAAGCCTTTACCGCGGTGGTCAGTGCGGATCTTCCGCAGTGGCCAAGCACGCAGTCAATCACCGCGACGCTTCGTCGTCAGTGGCGCGATACGGCTCAAGATCTCCCGATGGTTGAGCTGAACATCTTTGGGAAGTCGATCACCGCGTGTCCCGTTGATACCGCCGAGAACCTAGCCACGTATAGCGCATCCACGGGAAAATCGATTGACATCGTGCTCTACGGACTTTGTACATTGTCCGAGGGCGGCATCCGGGCAGCGGAACACCTCATCCGCGACATCGATGTCGTCTCTCCACCCGATAACTTTGTCTGTATCGTCTCTGTGCAAACGGCGGTTAATGACACATTTGTCGTGGCGGAAACCCGCGGGGCTCGTGATGAGGCTTGGGGGCAGCTGCCACTACGGGTTTACCGGGCGATTGTCCTCCGCGGGACGCGCGGCGGTGATGTTACCGTTGACCTGGCTGTCCCGGCGGATGGCACGCCAAGCTGGCCCGGCGGAACATTTGTGCATGGCAGCGTGCGCTGGTTCTGCCGCATCGCGAATGCCTGATGGTTAGGATACGTTGAGGAGCGCAGCCGCGATGTCCTCCCATTCATCATCGAGAGAGACTGTCGCCACGGGCTCCCCGGCTTTGCGGTACCAGTAGCCAGCATTCATAGCATCCCCTTCCTTCCGATGGAGGTAGGCGTGCACCCAGGAACCTGCTTTTGAGTGGTCATCCTGAAGGAGGTCATGCGCTCCTGTCCAGCTTCCGCGTCGGTCGGCGCCGAGGGATTGGAGGGCGTTTGTGTAGTGATCCAACGTTGCTCCGGTGTCGCAGGCTTGTTTGAAGAGGGTTAGTGATGTCATTGCGGTAGGTGCTCCCGGTCATTTAGGGCCATTTCAGGTTCTGAAATGCTTTGTGCCTCATAATATACGATGAGGGAAATTGCATGATCCGACTCGACACGATTAAGACTGTGTATGACCGTGATGTCCGTCCATTTGTTCGCGAGACACCGGTGTACCGCGGCCGTGG
>JBEEMN010000166.1:0-4498 GCA_041192625.1 Armatimonadota bacterium | reverse complement strand
ATCGCAAAGTGTTTCCGGGATGAAAGCCAGCGTGCTGACAGGCAACCCGAGTTTACGCAGGTCGACCTTGAGATGGGTTTTGCAACGCAAGAAGATGTCCTTAGCCTAGTCGAAGGCCTAATGATTGAGGTTGTCACAAAGTTTTCTGGTGAGACCGGCAAACATATCTCAGGTAATCCATTTCCACGTTTTACGTATGATGAAGCTCTTGCACGTTACGGAACAGACAAGCCAGACATCCGCTTTGAGCTGGAGCTGGTCGATTGTGCACAGATTTTTGCATCTACTGAGTTTGGTGTCTTCCGTCAAGTCATCGACAATGGTGGTCAGGTCAAGTGTATTCGCTACCCGAATGGTGCACGGATACCGCGTCGCGAGATGGATGAACTTGTCAATTTAGCCCGAGAGACGGGCGCCAAGGGCATGAGCTATGTCTTGGTTGAGGATGACGGTGTTGGTTTCCGTGGAACGTTGGCAAAGTTTGTGACAGACGTCGAACGTCCACTGATTATTGAAGCCACAGGGGCACAAGCGGGTGATCTGATTGGATTCATCGCAGACAAGCCAAGCGTAGTTGCAAAGGTCCTAGATCGCATCCGGCGCTTTATCGGAACGAAACTCAACCTCATCGACAAAAGTAAAATGGCATATTGCTGGGTCACCGACTTCCCAGTGTTTGAAGAAGATGAAACATCTGGTGGACTGACATTTGCGCACAACCCATTTGCGATGCCGAGGGAAGAGCATTTAGGTTGGTTTGAGACGGACCCACTAGCGATGCGTGCGCAGTGCTATGACCTCGTTTGTAATGGAAGCGAATCAGCATCCGGGGCAGTCAGAATCCATATTCCAGAGATTCAACTGGAAGTCTTCCGCAAAATGGGCTTGTCACCGGAACAGATTGAACAACGCTTCGGACACATGCTCGAAGCATTCCGCTTTGGCGCTCCTCCCCACGCTGGAATTGCACCGGGACTAGATCGTCTGGTGATGTTGCTTTGCGATGAAGACAACATCCGTGAAGTGATTGCATTCCCGAAAATGGGCGGTGGCTACGACCCTCTCATGGATGCGCCATCCACTGTCGAAGATACACAGCTCGCTGAGCTGGGACTAACGGTGACTGTAAAGGAAGAGGCCGCAGAATGACAAGACGTACCGCTCTTTTAGCACTTGGAGTGCTACCTATTTCGTTACATCCGTTTAGTGCGCTGGCGCAGGGAGCCGATCCGGGAGCACCAAAGTGGTACCTTCTAAAGGGCGGTACTCTCCTCGATTCCGCAGGCAAAACACGCCCAAGCACTGACATCGCAATCAAAGATGGCATCGTCGCGGCCATTGGCGCCAATCTTCGTGTCACACCTGGTTTTAGAGTCATCGATGCCACTAAATGGACGATTCAGTCTGGATCAGTCAACGCTGCTTCCCGTTTTGGTCTGACTCCACCAGGGGCTGCTGATGCGCGCGGCAGCCGACATCCCCTCAGTACACTGCGTGCTGACTTCCGAGCCGCTGATAACTACCTCCCCGATGACACGGCAACGCATTATCGACGAAACGGATTTGCTTTTGCCCAAATCCTGCCAGGAGCAGGCTGCATCTCGGGTCAAAGTGCACTTGTATCACTAGTAAGCAAGGCAGCCACTCCGGCATCGCGTGTTATTCAGCCCGTCACCGCAGTCGTTGCTAGTCTCGCATCCGATGGCCAAGGTGGTTATCCGGGCTCGAGAATGGGGCATCTGGCACTTTTGCGCCAGTCGCTCACCGATGCTCGTGAAGCGAAATCGGGGACGCGCCAAATCAGCGGGAGCATCGCTACCCTTAGGCGCGTTACGGACCGAAAACTTCCACTCATCGTGCGCGTTTCATCCGATGCAGAAGTAGAGGGACTCTTGCGGGTTGTTAACTCGGAAATCCCACTGATCCTCGATGTAACTGGACCTCTTAATCGCTCCATCAATGCCATTGCAAAGCGCAAGGCAAAAGTTATCTTTAATGTGGACATGGCCGATACAGCACCAGGTGTCGACAGTGCTACCTTGTCTCCCCTCCGCCGTATCGTGCATGCATTCCAGACTCCTGGCAAGCTCGAGAAATCGGGCATTGACTTTGTTCTTGCGACCGCAGCCCCTGACCGCTTCTATGCGAATATCAGAAGGTGCATCCCGAATGGCCTTTCCTTAGATGGTGCACGGAAGGCCATACATCGTAATCCAGCGGCGTGGTTCGATCTGAGCAGTGATATCAAGGTCGGCGACCGTGCCAATATTTCCTGCTGGACAGCAGATCCGCTCGTAGCAGAGGCATCGACCACACTGACATTTGTGGATGGCACTCTCTCAGACAGCCAAGCGGACAATGCCGGACGACCAGGGACTCCGGGTAACGCAATACCAGCCATCAAATTCGTCCTTTCTGCCTTTGATAAACCCGTCGGATCAAGTCTGCCGCAATCAGATGCCGTTCTCATCAAAAATGCGACGATTTGGACATCGGAAGCTGCAGGCATCATAAAAGAGTCCGACATTCTGTTCTCCAATGGCAAAGTTACAGCCGTTGGTAGCAAGCTCTCTGCGCCTCGCAATGCCAAGGTCATCGATGGCACTGGTCTTCATGTAACCCCGGGAATCATCGACTGCCACTCACACACCGCCGTTGTTGGTGGGGTGAACGAGGGCACGAACATCATCACTGCTGAGTGCAGGATTGAGGATGTCCTTGACCCGGATGACATTAACATCTACCGTCAGCTAGCTGGTGGAACCACCGCAGCGAACATCCTTCATGGTTCAGCCAATGCCATCGGTGGACAGAACGCGGTTGTGAAATGGCGATGGGGTTCAGGGGCATCCGCGCTGCTGATTGAAAGTGCGCCTCAAGGGATCAAGTTTGCCCTAGGAGAGAATCCGACACGCTCAAACGGCAGTCGCCAAGGTCGCTATCCAGCAACCCGAATGGGTGTTGAGCGCGTCATACGCAGCGGTTTTCAGCGCGCACATGATTATCGTCAGGCACAGAAGCTGGCAAAGAGTGGAAGCGGACCAGCCGTGGCAACGGATTATCAGCTTGAAGCCATCGCTGAAATTTTGGAAGGCAAGCGCCTTGTGCACTGCCACTCGTACAAGGCTGATGAAATCTTGGCGATGATACGTATCGCGGATGACTTTAAGTTTAAGATTGCGACATTCCAACACGTCCTTGAAGGCTACAAAGTTGCTAATGAGATGGCAGCGCACGGTGCTGGAGGGTCCACATTCTCCGACTGGTGGGGTTATAAGCTCGAGGCCTTTGATGCCATTCCTTCCAATGCAGCGATGATGCATCAACGCGGAGTGGTGTCATCGTTGAACTCGGATTCCAGCGAGCTTGCCCGCCGGATGAACCTCGAAGCGGCGAAATCAGTTAGAGATGGGGGACTGTCTCCATCAGATGCCTTGAACCTTGTAACCATCAATCCAGCTAAGCAGCTGAGAATTGATGCCAAGACAGGGTCACTCAAGATTGGCAAGGATGCAGATGTTGTCCTGTGGTCAAAAGATCCCCTTGCAGTAGATGCTGTGGCAATGAAGACGTGGGTCGATGGCAAGCTTCTCTTTGATCGTGATGCTGACATTCAGGAACGTGTGCTGCTAGCCAAGGAAGAAGAAGCGCTGCGAAAGCAGTTCAACGTTTCGCCAAAACCACCGCTTACCGATGTGGTCAAAGCCTGCCCAGCGCTGATAAAGCAACCTGCTCAGGTTCAGACAAAGGCACGCTCGCAGCGGATTGCACTCGTTGGTGGAACTGTCCATGATGGCGTCGGACAATCCATTAGCAATGCCACGGTATTGATAAACGAAGTCGGTGTGATCGAAGCCGTTGGCAAGGCCGACGCTGTGTCCGTACCTGCCGGATACCGCAAGGTGGATGTGACCGGCAAGCACATCGCTCCGGGATTCTTCGATGCCATTTCAACCGTAGGTGTGAATGAAATCGGATCGCGACGGGAAACGCAGGACTATTCTGAATTCGCGACGTATTCACCCGAGCTTTACGTAGGTCGGACTGTCAATGTGGATGCCGAGACCGTGGCGGTTGCCCGTGAAGGTGGCGTCCTCCTCGCAAACATCGTACCGGTGGGCGGAAGTCTATCCGGCTCATCAAGCCTTGTAAACCTGGATGGCTGGACATGGGAGCAGTTTGCAGTCAAGCGGCAATCTGGAGTTACTCTGCAGTTCGGCGCACGCACTGCTTCGTTTGAAGGGCACGGACACAACCATGACCTTACATCCGGGAGTGACACAACAGAGGCTGACATCGTCCCGCAACCTGACTTGGGTGTCAAGGTTGCAGGTTTGGATGGCTTTATCGCCGAAGCGCATCGCTACTACGAATCACGAAGCGTCAATACTGCGCTCCCACGCGATCTACGCTTTGATGCGTTCCAACCCATTTTGGAGCGCCAGATACCTTTGTTAATCAATGTGGACAGCGAGCGTGAGATTCTGGATGCGCTGGC
>JBEEMN010000165.1:0-4507 GCA_041192625.1 Armatimonadota bacterium | reverse complement strand
TTTGTCATCGCGCAGGATGATTTGCGTCTCAGAGGCCCTGGGGATGTGATCGGTTTGCGCCAGAGTGGAGTTCCACAGCTGCGGGTGACAGATCTTGCAAAGGATGCCGATTTGAGCGCGGCTGCTGTAGAAGATGCCCGTGACGTGCTCAAGGATCCAAATCACATGGATAATTGCAGTGTCTATCAGCGGATTGAGGCGTATATCAACAGTGTTGATGTGGGAGCAGTGGCATGAGTAAGCAACGCATCGCGGTCTATCCAGGGTCATTTGATCCAGTTACCAACGGACATTTGGATGTCATCCGACGTGCAGCGGGCATCTTTGACAAAGTCATCGTCGGTGTGGGACGAAATGTTGGAAAGGCACCTCTGTTTACAACCGAGGAGCGTGTGTCCCTGATTCAGGTCGCGGTGAGTGATCTGCAAAATGTCGAGGTGGAGAGCTTTGACGGGATGCTAGTTGCCTTCGCTAAACAACATGGGGCATCAGTGCTTGTAAAGGGCCTCCGTGCAATATCTGACTTTGAGTATGAGTTTCAAATGGCGCTAGCGAACCGGCATTTGGACCCGACTGTCGAGACGATGTTCCTGATGACCAGTGCTGAATATCAGTTTCTTTCATCCTCTATTGTGAAGGAAATGGTCCGCGTCGGCGGTGACTGTAGTCCCTTGGTGCCATCCGTTGTGATGGATGCCCTCCGCCGCAGCTTTGATGTCAATACATCCCAAGAGCGATAGAGTACGTGCGTTGGCACTTATCGTAATTGTGTCCTGAGGAAGCAGTGCAAATGGATCCGATCGTTACGTTGCGTGAGCTTGAACGCCTCGAGCATATGGTTGAGGAAGCGAAGGGTGTGCTTGGATTTATCCGCATCGATGTGGATGAGTTCATGATGATTGTAAACAAAATTCGTGGATCTTTGCCAAGTGAGATGAAGGAAGCCGTTGTGATCCGTGAAAAGCGGGATGAAATCATCGGCGCTGCGCATCACGAGGCGGACTCCAGAGTTGGATCAGCACGCAATGAGGCTGAACAGACTAAGGCTGCTGCGCTAGCGGAGGCTGGAAATGTTGTCGATGCCGCCCGGGCGGAGGCGCAAAGACTTTTGGAGCGAGCCCGGCTTGATGCGGAAGGCTTGGTTTCAAAGTCCGAGGTTGTGCGGATGTCACAGGAGCAGGCCCGAGAAATCATCCGGCTTGCAGAAGAGGAAGCCGCACGTATTGGAGATGCCGCCCGGGCTGAGAGTCAGCAGATGTGTGCTGGAGCAGACAGCTACGCCGCCGATGTTCTTAATAGCCTGGAAGCGTCTGTCGGGATGATCCACGATGACTTTGGGCACCGCGTTGCCAGCATCAAGTCGTCTATTCAAAAGGGACGTGCGCAGCTGGACCACCGCAACGCTGGACGCCCCAACCGATAATTATCTAAACTTACCAATAAGAATTGCGGAACCTGCTCGTCCGGGGAATCGTAAATAGGAGCACTATGAAGCCATCACGTTTGAATTACCTTGGGAATGAGAAACCACCGCGCCCAGTAAAGAAGCCCCACGCTGCTCCAGAACGGCGTCCAATGCCCGCACAACCGAGTGTCTCATCCAATGGAGTGCCTGTTCCTGAATCGTTTCAGATGGATATTGCTGAAATCCTCCGGACGATTGGGATGCACTATGTCCATCAAATCGCGATTCCAGCGATTGGGTGTTTCGATCCGGTATCAGGTGATGTCCCCGTGTCTGGAATCGTGGAAGGGAAGATCACCCTTACGAATACTGGCGCCATTCTCGTTCTGCGTGGCAAGGCCTCAGCGAATGTCTGGTTGCCGTGCGCCAGGTGCTTGAAACGGTACGAGGAAGCGATTGTAATCGTTCTGGAAGAGGAATACGACCTTATCGCAGACAACACCGCGACACGCCACGAGGAAGTCAGGGCGGTGGACCAGAATGTCACTGCACCTGTCATTGATGGATCGGTCCTCGACGTTGCTGAGCTGCTAAGACAGTCTCTTTTGCTTGCTGAGCCACTCCAGCCATTCTGTGGCGACTCCTGTACTGGGTATGCAACCTATTCGACCGACTTGGAATCCGAGGTTCTGCCGGCCGAAACACAGCGTCCATTCGCAGGACTAGCCGCTCTCCTCGAAGCAAATTCATCTGCGGAGTAGCATCCGCGTTCCGTTCACGATAGACTCTCCAACTTGGAAGGTACGCCGATTAACGACGCACCTTACACATTGTAAAGGAATTGCATAGCCATGCCACTGCCCAAGCGCCGCCATTCGTCGACCCGCCAAGCGAAGCGCCGAACGCACTATAAACTTACGTCTCCAACCCTCACGACCTGCAAGCGCTGCGGCGCTGCAGCACGTGCTCACCACATCTGTGCTAGCTGTGGTTACTACAACGGTCGCCAGTGGCTGACGCCAAAGGCCGAAGTCAACGGCTAACCGGTTAGGTCATTACAGTGTCTCTTGAAGCGATAACTCTCTCCGTCGATGCGATGGGGGGCGATTATGGTCCTGAAGTAGTCGTTCGTGGTGCGGTCCAATTCCTCCGTGATGGCAGTGAAGACAATGAAAATGTCACGCTGCTGCTTGTGGGGGATGAGACCGTAATCCGCGACGTTTTGACTGCGGAAGGTGCCGAAAATCTCCCTTCAGTTGAGATCGTTCATACATCCGAAGAAATCGGGATGTGTGATCACCCCATGCAGTCTGTGCGGGCAAAGCCGAATGCGTCTCTGGTCGTAGCTGCAAAGCTAGTGGCTGAAGGCAGGGCGTCCGCGACAGTCTCTGCTGGCAACACTGGGGCTTGCCTTGTAGCCGCAATCCAGTACATAGGGCGGATCGATGGAGTTGCTCGCCCTGCGATTGCTGCCCCGATGCCAACCGCTACCGGCCGCCCAACACTCTTGATGGATGCCGGTGCAAATGTTGACTGCCAGCTCAGTCATCTGGTGCAGTTTGGCATACTTGGCTCCGTCTACGCAGAGCGTGTATTCGGTCGGTCAAACCCAAGCGTGGCGCTTCTCTCCAATGGTGAGGAAGACACCAAGGGTAATCAGCTCACAAAAGCTGTTCGTGCTGCTCTTGAAGCCGCACCAATCAACTTTATCGGATGCACTGAAGGTAACCATGTCCTTGATGGTGTTATCGATGTTGTCGTTTGCGACGGCTTTGATGGCAACGTTTTGGTCAAAGGTGTCGAAGGGATGGCATCTGTTGCGATTTCTGTCCTCAAGGATGTCATCGCTGAGAACCCTGACCAGCCTATTTTGCACGAGGCAGTACGCCGCGTGGCAAAGCGCGTGGACTACGCTGAAATCGGCGGCGCGCCACTCATTGGTATCAAGGGTATTTCCATCATCGCACATGGCCGAAGCAATGCTTACACCATGATGAACGCGATTCGTGCGGCGGTACGCGCCGGTCGTAGTGGCGTGGTTGAAAAACTGGTGGATGCTGGGCGCATCATGTCAGGTGGCGCATCATCGTGACCTTTGGAGCCCGCATTGCTGGTTTGGGGATGGACGTCCCGGTACGAATCGTTACCAATAAAGATCTCGAAGCTGTTGTGGACACCACGGATGACTGGATAGTCACACGCACGGGAATCCACGAACGCCGCATCGTCGCGGATGGGCAGTCAACAGGCGATCTCGCTGTAAAAGCCTGTGAGGATGCTCTTCGTAGTGCAGGGATAACGATTGCGGACATCGAGATGATTGTTCTCTCGACATGCACTGGCGATACCAACATGCTTCCTGCTACGGCAACGTTTGTCCAGACGGCGCTTGGGGCATCCCATATCCCGGCCTTTGACATCTCAGCGGCGTGCTCGGGATTTGTCTACGGTCTTGACATCGCCCATCAGTTCATTGCCACTGGTCGGTGTCGGCGCATACTCGTAGTCGGTGCGGAAGCAATGAGTCGCGTTGTCGACTGGACCGATCGCGCATCCTGTGTACTTTTTGGAGATGGCGCAGGCGCCGCAGTTCTTGAGCGATGTCCACCTGGACAGGGGATTCTCTCGACAAAGATAGCATCAAACGGCGCAGGAGCCTGCCTCTTACAGATACCGGCTGGTGGTTCCCGTGAGCCATTGACGGCTGAGACAGTTGGGACCGACCGACAGTTCCTCCACATGGATGGAAAAGCGGTTTATTCGTTTGCTGTTGAGATTATGGGTGAGGCTGCGATGGCTGCTCTCGATGCGGCGGGTATCTCTCCATCTGAAATCGACTTACTCGTCCCGCATCAGGCGAACATCCGGATTATCAAATCCGCTGCAGACCGTATGGGTATTCCACTCGATAAAGTCTTTATCAATGTGGATCGCTACGGAAATACATCCGCTGCAAGTATTCCCATTGCACTTACGGAAGCCGTGCGAACTGGCCGCCTAAACGAGGGCGACTTGGTTGTTACGGTCGGATTTGGGGCAGGGTTGACTTGGGGAGCAAATGTGATGCGCTGGGGGCAGGTAAATCCGTGATGAATGCTGCTA
>JBEEMN010000164.1:0-4525 GCA_041192625.1 Armatimonadota bacterium | reverse complement strand
GTCTCCGATGGCCCGAGTATCAAGATTAGCCTCCCGGCGGATGTGACCGGAATCGCGCGTGTCGCAACACCTCTTGGCGATGCGCCGGTGCTGATCAGGGACATCATCGATGGCGGTAGCGCAGTAACAAGCACTGAGCTAGCGACGGCCGTCACCCTCCCCGCGATGTTCTCCGGTGAGCTCAAGCGCAGTGGCCAGGTAGACATCTATAAAATTCGTGCAATGCAATACGCTGGTTTTGAGCTCTACGCAAGCCGGATGCAGAGTGCGTTACGCGCCAAGGTTGTGATTAAAAACAGCAAAGGCGAGGTCGTTCATACTCGGGTTCAGTCTGATGATGGCGATATAGCGATCGGGGATGGATTCCGCTCCGAGGGCGAATACACCGTTGAAATTTCATCCGCGAATGGGCAGATTGGTCCTTACGCATGGGAATCTGTCGTCGGAAAGGTCCGCGACTTCACGGTTATCTCAACGCCGGATGGCATCAACCTGTCGCCGGGACGCATTGGTGCACTCGAGGTGCGGGCAACACGGCGGGATGGCATTTCAGAGCCAATTACGGTCACCGTCCGCAACCCTCCGAGCTGGCTTCGGGTTATCCCAGCGGTGATTCCTCCGGATCACGACAGGGCGATGCTTATCCTCGAGGTTTCAGGGGATGCGCCAACGGGTGGCGCTGAGATCATCTTGGATGCGACAACAGAGGTTCCGGATGACACGAATCCGGATGAATGGATTGAGCTGCGTCGGCGTGTGCGTCCACAAGAGATTTACCGCGCGCTGAACAACAACACGCGGACAGTCGAACGTGATGCGGCATACATCGGGGTTACCGCTGAGCAGACGCCATTTTCCCTGCTGCTTGAGGATAGCAATTCCGTCATCATCAAGCCAAACGGCGAAGCCGAGGTACGTGTCAAAGTGATACGTGGTTCAAACTACGGTGGCGGTGTTTTGGTGCAGTTTCAGGGGCTTCCGCCGGGTATTGAGCCGATTCCATTTGTACAGTTCGTCCCACCCGGGCAGGCTACGGCAACATTTAAGCTGCGTGCGAATGGCGGGGCGGGATTTCTGACCAAGCGTCCGGATACCGATGTCCCCCCGTTTCAGTTCGTTTTCGTTGGGCACACAGGTGGAGCGGACAGTATTTTCCCGTATCAGTCATCGCTTCCGGTTCAGATTATGGGCCCGAAGACGAGCATCGAGTTGAACCCGACACCAAAGAAGAAGCGTATACGGAAAGGCTAGCGGGCTGGTGACATCCTCCTCCTTAAGCCGGGCTAATTGGGGAGGGTGGCTGCTACCTGCTATGATGGGTGAAATCCCTCACCCATGAGAAGATATCACTAGTAATATGTTGTTTGTTTCCTTTGCAGGCGCTGCGTAATGCGTCATTCCTCTCCAACCACCAGCAACGCTCCACAACTTGCGTACACTCTGATTTCAGATGTGACATCCCTTGCACGATCGATCGAGCTTTGGACGCAGGACACGGTCACGGACCGCAGAATTGCAATCGATACTGAGTTTATTCGTGAGCGGACGTATGCCCCAGTGTTGGAGATGGTGCAGATTGCCAGTCCAAATGGTCATATTGGCCTCATCGATGTTCCTGCGATCAAGGATTTGACAGCCCTCTGGCAATTTCTGGATGACCCGACCCTGACCAAGCTTGTGCACGCGGGCAACCAGGATGTCGAGATTATGGCGCTCGCCTTTGGTCGTCCATTGAATGGTCCTTGGTTTGACACACAGGTTGCGGGCGCTTTTTTGGGGATTGGTCTTCAGGCTGGTTACGGTGCGATTGTTCAGCAGGTCCTTCATGTCAAGCTCGACAAAGAGGAAGGCTTTAGTGATTGGTCCCGTCGTCCGTTTACGGAAAGTATGTTGAATTATGCGGCTGGGGATGTCCATTACCTCCATTCGCTTGAGACCTGGCTTTCGGAGCGCCTTGCCAAGCGTGGCCGCACGCAGTGGGCGATTGACCAGACGAATCGTATTCTTGGGCATTCAGCCGATCAGACCGCGCCGGAAGATTTGTGGCAGCGTGTCGGCGGGAAACATCACCTAGATGCGACAGGTCTTGCGATACTACGTGAGCTCACCATTTGGCGTGACCAAGAGGCCAGGCGTCGCGATAAGCCCCGCCGAAACATCCTCAAAGATGAACCTCTGATTGAAATCGCAAAACGCAAACCACGGTCGGCAACGGCGATTAGCGACCTGCGTGCGATGCCGCCGAACTCCGGTGACCGCGTTGCAAATGAGCTGTATCAGTGTGTACAGCGTGGGCTTGCGATTCCGCGTGCCGAGTGTCCAAAGCTGGATTCCACGCCGGCACTGGATGAACAGGGCTCTGCACTCCTTGAGCTGTTTGCTGCGGTGGTCAAAGTACGGTCGATGGATACCGATTTACCGCCATCGCTGCTTGCGCCAACGGATGACCTTCGGCAGCTTGCCGGGATGCGGACAAAGCCAGACCCGCTTAACCCATTGTTTCAGGGATGGCGCGAAGAGCTCATCGGTACGTGGCTTCGAGCCTGTGTGGAGGGTCGTCTGGCGGTCAGCTGGGATGCCAAGCGTGGCCAGATTCGCCTCCACCTTACTGAGCCTGAGGCCTAGTCGACTGAAGTATCTGGCTCTGCGATGTCTGTGCCAAATGTGTAGCGGTTGCCATCCTGGTCGACGATGGAAAAGTCACGCATCCCATACGGGTTATCCACGAGTGGATGTTCAATGACAGCGCCGCGCGTGAGCATCCCCGCATAGACTTCATCCACATTTGGCACCACAAAGTACGCTTGGCCTTTGCCAATACGATCAGGTTCTGAGCCAAACCCATTTAGGTGGAGGCGTGCACCGCCACCGAATGTAACTCCCGCGTAGTCCTTCCAGCGAAAGTCTTCCGTAAACCCGAGGGTGGTTGTGTAGTAGGTGATCGCACCCTCAACATCGGTGATGTGGATGACTGGCAAAACTTCTGTAGACATGCGTAAATCCTTTCGTTTGGGTGATCCAAGGTGCCGAACAAAATAATTTGCAGCGTGAAACGAGGCCCTCTTTTGGAAGGCCTCGTTCAAACGTTCTACGCTTCTTCCTCGACGGGAGACGTACCAAGCACCTGCCCTGCCCACGCTGCAACATCCACTTTGAGCTGCTCAAGACAGCCGCTCTCGCTATATGTCCCCGACCAAGAAGAAAAAATTAACCTTCTTCCTCGACTGGAGCCGTGCCGAGCACCTGCCCTGCCCACGCCGCGACATCCATTCTCGATGTACAACTCAGCGCCCTGTGTCTCCCACAAGAAAAAATAAATTAACCTTCTTCCTCGACGGGAGACGTGCCGAGCACCTGACCTGCCCACGCCGCAACATCCACTTTGAGCTGCTCAAGACAGCCGCTCTCGATGTACATCATGTGACCACTCGGATAATAAGAAATCGCAATCTGGTCGCGCAGCGCTTCCGGGAGCCCCATATGGCTGAATGTGTATTCGGCGGCAAAGTGTGGCGTGGCGAGGTCGTAGTACCCGGATGCAACAAACACCTGCATGTGAGGGTTGCGACACATCGCCTGCCGGAGGTGCACGCTGGTATCCGTGTATTGATTCCCTTTGCCCCAATCCCATTTTGCATAGGCACCACCGAGGATTTGATAGCTGCGATCTGTCTGGAAACCAAGGACTTCACGGCAGTACCGGTTGAAAGCAGCTGTATACGGTGGTCGAATCGCAGACATCGATGGATCATTCTCAGGGCCATCCGCTGTCCCGCGGCCTTCCTGACCCATAATTCGGCTGTCGAGACGCCCTACGACGACTCCATCGGCGCGGCGAAGCTCTTTACAGAACTTCCAAATGTCGATGCGGAGATCCGAAAGCTCAAGATATTCGGCGCTAAGGCCCGTGAGGCGGACCAGCTGGCGGAGAACCTGTGTGCGTACTGCGGTCGTTATGCGATCCCCCTGCATCAATGCGGACGCATAGTCACCAATCGCAAATGCTTCCGCCTCCCGGATGATCTCCTCGACAGGTTTACGGAGGAGGGTGCGGTCCAGCTTGCCGTGGTACCAGGCGGTTGCAGCATATGTCGGCAGGAACAAAACGTACGGCAGGTCATTGCCATTTGCAAAGGACAGTGTCTGGAAGTGCAGGACAGTCGATATGAGAATGAGGCCGCTGAGCGCGATTCCCATGTCAACCAGGCGTCCGGCGAGGCCGGCGCCGCGGGTTGTACCGTAAGACTCTCCGGCCATGAAGAGCGGGCTTGCCCAGCGGTTGTTACGCGTTAGGAAGAGCCGGATGAACTCTGAAAGGCATTCCAGATCGCCTTCGACACCGAGGAATTTCTTTGCAGTCTCTTCATCTTTAGCATGAGAAAAGCCCGTCTGAACCGGATCGATGAAGACGATATCAGCGACATCTAGCCACGTGAATGGGTTGTCCTCGATGATGTAAGGCGGCGGTGGCAGGGAGCCATCCGGGAGCATCGCGATACGCTTTGGGCCAATCGTCCCAAGGTGG
>JBEEMN010000163.1:0-4929 GCA_041192625.1 Armatimonadota bacterium | reverse complement strand
ACGCCGCCGGCGTGCTGCACCTTGCGCTCAAAGCCTTCTATCCGTCACCCCTGCCCTTTCCACTTCTGCACGTAGACACAGGCTGGAAGTTCAAAGACATGTATGCATTCAGAGCACGCATGCATCAAGAACACCACTTTAATTTGTTGATTCATCAAAACCCAGAAGGCCTTGCCATGGGCATTAACCCATTTACGCATGGCTCGCAAGTGCACACAGACATTATGAAAACCCAAGGCCTTAAACAAGCCTTGGACCAACACCAATTCGATGCCGCTTTTGGCGGTGCCACCCTTATAGCCCAGTTTTACGCCGGCAAGGTTTTCTGCAGCGGACTTACCCGCAACACCACCGGGCGCTGCCGTCTCGGGAGCGTAGTAGAAGTCTGTCGACAAGCCACCGCAGACGCGGCATATTGTCACCGGTGCCACCAGTGAATGTCGTCATGTTGAGGTTGCCCATTCCGAGGGCAGCCAGACGGAATGTCAGCGGCGCGGCCTGAGATGGGTTGGCGTTACGCTGGGATGACTCCGGGTAATAGCCATAGGAAATACGAATGACTTCAGTACGCTTGATCACACGGTCAAAGGTGACCTCACCGGTTGCCGTATCAAGGACATAGGTGGTTGTACGCTGAGGAACATTGTCCACCGTTACCCAGACCGGCTGACCCGGTCCAAAAAGGAAGTTACGGTAAGACAAAACATAGGGACCCTTTTTGTCCTGGCCAAGGAAGGCATCGGACATCTGGGATGGTGGCGCAAGGTTTGTCAGGCCACGTGGCGCGGAAGATGTGTTGAACACCGTCTGGGCATGCACGGCCGGGGTCACAGAAACGACAATGCTAAGGGCGATGACGCAGCTAAGTGGCTGTACCAGCGGTGTGACCCGGCTGTTACATTTTGGCTGCTTACCTTTGATGTTTGTTTCCATGATTTTATTGTCGTGTGGGATCGCTATTTTCCCTACACTACTTCAGACGTTTATTCTACGCTTTTGGTTTCCCAAACGGGGCCGAATTAATGGCTGGTTCCTGTGCAATTTTGGACGCTATATAAGGAATACGCGCGGGAAGCGTGTTTCGTGACGCCGCTGGGCTCAGATTCCAAAAGTAGCCGCGAGCTGGAATCTAGATGAAAGTGTGGGCTATCCCTGTAAACCTGCTCCCAATCGCACGTTATGGGATGATCCAAAGGGCAGATTTGACATCCTCGGAGGATGCTTTGTACGATGTGGCGAATGTTTATCCTGGACGCAACGATGCGTCTTTACGAAGGTACATCATGAAACAATCCGTCTCGCCCGTGACACTCATCCTGGTGGTCATCGCCACCATTGCTGTCATCGCCGGAATCTTTGTCATCGTTACAAATGGCACGCAAGCAAACCAGAAAGCGAATACTGGACCCGGCGGGATGCCACCGGATGTCGCTGCGGAATTCTCGAAACGCATGGGCGGAGCAAACGCTACCGGGCCACAGGCTGGTGGGGGAGCCGGCGCACCTACGAAAAAGTAAATTGCGTTGAGGGATTCTTTCAAAAAGTGGCCGGAATAGTCCCAAGGTGAACGTGGTTTACCCGCCGAACAGCGTGTTTACATCGTGACCGTGTTGTCGCGATGTTGTTTCATTCCAACGACGGAAAGGAATCTACATGCACTCTGCAAAATTCCGTGAAGCCAAAGCCTTCACACTGATTGAGCTGCTTGTCGTCATTGCAATTATTGCCATCCTCGCAGCAATTCTGTTTCCCGTATTTGCACAAGCACGCGAAGCCGCAAGGCAAACGGCATGTCTCTCAAACCTCAAACAACTCGGCCTCGGCGTCAAAATGTATGCATCCGACTACGATGAGCTCCTCCCGATGGGAAGTTATCCATCAGAACGGAACTGGGAAGTCAACCCGGATGTCGCAGGTAATCAGGGCTGGAATGACTGCGGGGGGTTTTGGGCTGGCTACAATATGTCCACAATCGATGGTGGGCAACCGCTAAGTGGCTGCGCTTACGGCGGGGACTTCTACCGCACTCTGATGTCTATTCAGGTCTTCCCGTATACGAAAAACAAACAAATCTGGTTCTGCCCATCCGATAAGGTTCGGCGCTTTAGTAACGCAAATGTTGCTCAAGGCCTGCAGTCCTATCAGTGGTTTCCAAACTGGGTCTATAACACCTGGTGTCCTGGAAGCTCTGCCGGCTTTCCCGGACCGTTCCCATGCACCCGCTACAACGGTGAATATCGCAACCTCTATAACGAACCTGTGTCGGAAACATCCAACTGGGTCAGCGAGCGGATGATCTTCATCGAACGTGGCGCCTTTGGCTGGGATGGCCCAGATGGCTGTGGAGGTACATGTAAAAACACCAACTTCAACCATAGCCGTGGCTACAATGCCGTCTATTTTGATGGCCATGCCAAGGCAGTTGTGTTCGGCAAGAAGTGGACAACCGTGCCGGCAACTGGCTGGGGACCTGACCGCTCACCCTAGGCGCACCGCTTCTTCAGTGATGCCTTTTCACCGCCTCCCAGCTCTCCGGGAGGCGGTGAATTGTTTAACTTGGTCCGTGTAAATCGCTAACTGGATTCAAAATACAAACATCAATACTTTCGAAGACCGCTATACTGGAAACACCATCCTGCACTAATCCGCAGCCACGGTTATCCACTATGTCAGACTCTCTCGCACTCTCCGTTCAAGGTGTTGGAAAATGCTACCGGCTCAAGCGTGGCGGGCAGGCATCCACCACCATGGCGGAAGCCCTCATCCAAAAAGTCCGCGGCACCGGTGACAGCGGCTATGATGAATACTGGGCACTGCGTAATGTCTCCTTCGATGTCCGTGCGGGAGAAGTCGTCGGTCTAATTGGGCGTAACGGCGCGGGCAAAAGCACGATGCTAAAGCTCCTCAGCCGGATCACACAGCCCACTGAAGGCACGATGAAGCTCTACGGACGCATCGGGTCCCTCCTCGAAGTCGGCACCGGATTTCACCCCGAGCTCACCGGACGCGAAAACATCTACCTCAATGGCGCCATCCTCGGGATGCGTCGCCACGAAATCGATACCCACTTCGATAACATCGTCCAGTTCGCCGGCGTTGAACGCTTCCTTGAAACACCCGTAAAGCGTTATTCAAGCGGGATGTACGTCCGGCTCGCATTTGCCGTCGCCGCACACCTCAACCCGGAAATCCTCGTTGTGGATGAAGTCCTCGCGGTTGGAGATGCAGACTTCCAGCGTAAATGCCTCGACAAAATGCAGGATGTCGCGAATCAAGGGCGCACTGTCCTCTTTGTCAGTCACAACATGGCCGTCCTCCAGATGCTCTGCACCCGCGGAATCCTTCTGCAAAATGGCACCGTAGGCCTCGATGGCACCATCGAGGAAACCGTCGGCGCCTACCTCCGCTCCGTCGAACGAAACGCCGGCACGGATGTCCGCCTGCGGACCGACCGCAAGGGACTCGGGGATGTCAAACTCATTTCCGTGGATGCCGAGACAACGGGGGAGTTTCCAAGCAAGACGCTTGCCGTCGGGGATGGTGCCCGCTTTACCTTTGAGCTCGACAACATGGCACACGGCCTCAATGTTCTCTTCACGCTCTACGATCATCACGGACAGGTTGTCACCGGATTTGACAGCGGGATGTCAGGTGCCGATGACCGTCGCGGGTTCTCAACCGGAAGTATCTTTACTTGTGATGTGAGCACCATCCATCTTGTTCCGGGGCGCTACCGGATGAATGTACAGATTTCATCGAGTATTGGAGTTCAGGATCACCTTGAGGGTGCTCTGATCATCGATGTCGAATCTGGAGAGCTTTCTGGACGCGCAGTGACGCCGGAGCGCTCACGAGGCGTTCTCGCCCTGCCGCACGCTTGGACTACCCCAGGGGAATGACACAATGCTAGGCGTAATTCGACAGAAAATGGCCGATCGGCAGCTTCTCCTTGCAGATGTCGCCCATCGCAAAACACTGACATCAGGGAAGCCTAGACTTGGATATATCGGTGCGCTTGGAGATGGAAACCTCGGCGATGAAGTGATGTTCACTGCGGCGCAGCTTCTCTATCCCGAACATCAACTCGTTACCTTGCTCTCAAGCTGGCGTGAGGCTGAACTTGCATCCAAAGGGCTCTCAGGGCCCGACTTCTTCCAAGGCGTTATCCTCGGTGGAGGCACACTGATCAGTCCCTACTGGCATCCGGCCATCGCCCACGCACAGCAGCAAGGGTGCCGCAGCTGGACCCTCGGGAGCGGTATCGGAAGCTCTGGATTTGGGGATGAAGCGGCTGTTGCACTGGATGGCTGGGGGGATTCTCTCAAGCAAATGTCCGGTGTTGGCCTCCGAGGCCCACGGTCACTGGATACTGCGCGGAATCTTGGTATCGGAAATGCCGAGCAAATCGGTGACCTTGCCGCAGCACTGACTCTGGATGCTCCTCAACAACCGCATCAGCGACGCAAAATCGTTGTGAATATTGCAGCATCCGCAGCAGACAATCGCTTGCCACAAGACATCCCGGCACTCGAAGCCGTGACTAACTACCTGCGCTTAGCAGACCAGTTTGGAGATGAAGTAGTGGGAGTGGCGATGCATCGTACGGATGGCGGTCCTACCCGCCGCGTCCTGGATGCCGCTGGACTTGAGCATGTCAGCGTGCAGCTTCCAAGTGATTTTGCAGCATTCGCAAAATGGGTGGCTGGCGCACACTTCACACTCTCGGTTCGCCTCCACGCCGCAATCCTTGCCGCAAACCTTGGGATTCCAAGCATCAGTCTTGGCTACCGCGACAAAAACTTGGACTTCATGCAAAGCATCGGGCAAGAACGCTGGCATCTTCCACTTGAGACAGCATCGCTGGATCAAGTGACGCTGGCCATCAAAGCGATGGAAGTCGAAGCCTTAGGTTTGCGCGAGGATGTCCAT